>JAEWQT010000168.1 GCA_023399105.1 Pseudomonadota bacterium
GCCTTATCTGATGGTATTGCCAGTAATGAACGGCATTTCGGCTGGTGGTTGTATGGTATTGGCGCCATTTTTATTCTGATTACCTCGCCGATCTGGTGGGCGATTCCGGATGAACTGGGCAAAGGCAATCATGGCATTCTCGCGGTACTTATTTTTCCGTTAATTGGTGCTGGCCTGGTGTTGGCCGGCTGGTTGTCGTTCCGCAGTTATAAACGGATGGGTCCAACACCGTTTTTTCCGGATCCATTGCCCGGTTATGCCGGTGGCCAGGTAGGTGGTTATTTTGAGCTGGACGGCCGCAGCCCGGTGTCGCGTTTGCGCAGCCGGCTGCAATGTGTGCATCTGTACAGCAGCGGCAGTGGCAAGAGCCGGCGCACCGTACGCGATATTCTGTGGCAGGAAGAACGGCTGGCCATGCCTGAACATGACCGGATGTATATCCAGTTTGAGGTGCCGGAAAACTTACCCGCCAGCGGAGCTCCGGGTTACCGTGGCAGTATTCTCTGGGACTTAACCTGTGAAGGTGAATTACGGGTGCCGCAGCCCGGCAGCGATACCAGGCTGCGGTTGCCGTTTTCGCGCAGCTGGACTATTCCAGTGGCTGCCGGTGCCGGGCTGGCACAATGGCAGGCGCCGACCAGCGTGCAGCAACAGGAACAGCGGCAACGCCGCCAACAGGCGGAAAAATCTGCGACGCAGCAGATTACCGCCCAACAACAGGGCGATACGCTGCGGCTGCACAGTGCGGCTGGCCGTAACGCCGGCGCCGGTGCCCTGTTTATGCTGATGGGTATTATTTTTGCCGCAATAGGCCTGTTTATGGTCGGCGTCGCGCAGGATGAGGGCGGTATGAGCTGGCTGTTCCCGCTGCTGTTTACCCCGATAGGCTTGTTGCTGTTGGGTCTGGGGTTGGCTTCTTTGGGACGCAGTCTGGATGCCGATATCCGCCCCGGCCAGGTGCGCATGGTGCGCCGCTTTATGGGGCGCCCTTTGTATCAGCGGCAGGCCGACATCCGCTCGCCCGAGCAGATTCGTCTGGTCTTATCCATGACCTCGACCGTTAATGGCCAGCTTACCGAGTATTTCCGGGTCGAAGCCAGTGCGGCGGGGCGCACCCTGGTGTTGGCGGAAGGCATTGCCGGACGCGCGGCGGCGGAAAAAATCCGGCAGGACATTATCGGCGTGGTTTGTCACGACCTGACCAGCGAACTCATTATCTGACGGCTCTTGATTGTTGACGCTGCTGTCTGGCAGTCTGGATAAAAGCGGGATAGGGAGTCGATCTATGCAGTGGGAAGGAGATCTGCAACGCCAGCGCTGGCGTTGGCGGCAACGGTTGGTGCTGGTGGTGGTGGCCGTCAGCCTTATTACCTCGGTGGTTGGCATCGTCCTGCATTATTATTTCAGCCGCAACATGGCCCTCAGTTCGGCCGAGGCCCGCTATGAACAGGCGGCCACCGCCACCCGCGATTACCTCAGTGGTATTGATAATCGCGCCAGCCAGATCGTCCGTATTCTGGCCCGCCATCCGAACCTGATGCAGCAGCAGTGGATACACCCGCGCACACCGGAGCTGTTTGCCGAAGTGATGCGCAGCAACCCGGTGTTTTATGCCATTTATATCGGTTTCAGTAACGGCGATTTTTACGAGCTGGTGAACCTGAATACCAGCGATGATGTTCGGCGTCAGCTGCAGGCCATGCCCAGTGATCGTTGGGTGGAAATTGTGGTGCAGGGCGAAGGGGCACAACGTCAGCGGCGTTTTACCTACCTGAATGAGCAGCTGCAGGTGAATTACAGCCGCAGTGAACGCAGCGATTACAATGCCACGCAGCGCCTCTGGTTTACCAACGCCGGCCGCGATAACGTCTATAAAACCCGCCCCTATTTATTTCAGCACCTGCAGGCACCGGGGCAGAGTTTTTCCCTGCAGATCCCCGGTTCTGCTCAGGGGGAAGACCGCCCGGCGGTGCTGACCGTTGACGTGGCTTTTTCGGCACTGTCCGATCAGTTACGCAGCCAGCCCCTGAGTCTGGATGGTGAATTGTTTTTATTTCAGCGCAGTGGCGAATTACTGGCCAGTAACCGCGCCACTGTAGAACAGCGTGCATTGCCAACGCTGCCGCCATTAGCGCTCAGTGAAGCCCAGCAGGCCTATATTAAAAGTCTGGGAAAAATCCGCGTGGCCAACGAGCCTGACTGGGCACCCATCGACTTTGCCATTGCCGGCGAACCCAAGGGTTACAGTATTGATCTGCTGCAGTTACTGGCTGGCATGACCGGGCTGGAACTGGAGTTTATTAACGGCTATCGCTGGCCGGAATTAATCCGTTTGTTTCATCAGGGCGAGCTGGAGATTCTGCAGCCGGTGATTGCCACGGAAGAAAACCGGGCACGTGGCATTTTTACCCGCGAATGGCTGACCCTTGATTACGCTCTGGTGACCCGTAAAGACGAGCGTGCGCCTGCCAGCCTTAATGAGATATACCCTAAAGTTCTGGTCATGCCAGAAGGCTGGTCGGTGAATACGGTGCTGAAACAGCGTTATCCTAATCTGGCTGTGCGTCTGGTCGACTCTACCCGCACGGCACTGGAAATGGTGAGCAGCGGCCAGGCCTTTGCCACCCTCGACAGCGAAACCATTTTGCGTCGTACCGCCGGTCAGTTTTTTCTGCGCGATCTGGTCTTTCACCGTGACGTTAAGGGGCTGGAAAACTTACCGGCAACCGTGCATTTCCAGTTGCGTTCCGATCTGCAACTGTTGGCTGACATTCTGAACAGTGCGCTGGCCGCACTGCCGCCGCCAGTGATCGCCCACCTGCAGGAACGCTGGCTGCACGACAGTGAAATGCCGCGTGATATTGCTTTGTCGGTGGTGCCCTATCCGGCGGTACTGGACATGGTATCCCGGGGTACGGGCCGGGCCATGGTCCCTCAGGGGGAGCAGGCTGAGCATTATTACTTTTTTGTTTCATCACTCAGCCGCATCAGCGACCGTGAAGAGTATTTTGCCTTTGTCGCAACGGAACAGCGTTTGTTTGCCGGTGCCCTGCAGGAAGTGCAACGCTCGGCACTGATTATTGGCTTGTTCTGGCTGCTGCTGATGCCGGTTATTTTATTTTTCCTGCTGCGACCGTTGCGAACCGTGAATTCTGACCCGGCCTGATACGGGTCAATGCCGCGGGAAGGCGGCTGTGCCATGGTGAATGCTTCTGACCGTGTTCTGAACATACAGGATCACACCACAAGGAGATCGTTATGAATTATGAACTGCGGGGTAAAAAAGCCATCGTCACCGGCGGTGCTTCCGGTATTGGTCTGGCGGTGGCGGAAACCCTGGCGCGTTCCGGTGCCGCCGTGGCCATTTGGGACGTCAATCCTAAGCTCGAGCAAGCAGTGGCACAGGTGGCCGCGCTGGGTGGTCAGTGCATTGGCCTGAAGGTGGATATCAGCGATGCCGCCGCCGTGGCGGCAGCGACGGCGGAAACGGTACAAAAACTGGGCGGACTGGATCTGGCCGTGAACAATGCCGGTATTGGTGGCCCTTCCGCCAACTCGGCTGATTACCCGCTGGATGGCTGGGATAAGGTCATTGCTATTAACCTCACCGGCGTTTTTCTGTGTCAGCGCGAACAGCTGCGCTACATGCGTGAACACGGCGGTGGCAGCATTGTGAATATGGCTTCCATTCTGGGGCAGGTCGCTTTTGCTGGTGCACCGGCCTATGTGGCCGCCAAACACGGCGTGGTGGGGTTAACCAAATGTGCGGCGGTAGAACACGCGCAGGATAATATCCGTATTAATTCCGTAGGGCCGGCGTTTATTCACACGCCGATGGTGGACGGTGGCTTGCCGGCTGATGTGGTCAAAGCGCTGGAAAGCAAACATGCGGTTGGCCGTCTGGGTCAGCCACAGGAAATTGCCGATCTGGTAGCCTGGCTGCTCAGTGACGCCGCCTCTTTTGTGACTGGCGCTTACTACGCCGCTGATGGTGGCTATTTGGCGGTGTAACGCGCCCGGCGACTGTGCTGGACTCCCCGCCGGGGTTCCGGTACAGTCCGCCCCTTCTTAACGCCGGCACTGTCCGGCGGCGAAATCCCGGGCCTGCCCGGCGTGGTCTGGGTTGCTGACGCCGTACCGCTGTACCTCTTACGTCAGCCTCTCAGGAATACCTCTCGCATGACTCAGTTTACTGATCTCGGCCTGGCCGAACCTATTCTTAAAGCCGTGGCCGAACAGGGCTACACCATTCCATCCCCCGTGCAGGCACAAGCCATTCCGGCTGTTCTGGCTGGCCGCGATGTGATGGCCGCCGCCCAAACCGGTACCGGTAAAACCGCTGGCTTTACCCTGCCGATGCTGCACCTGCTGCAGAATGGCAAGCCGGCCGGTGCCAACCGCACCCGCGCCCTGGTATTAACCCCAACCCGCGAACTGGCCGCCCAGGTGGGTGAAAACGTCTCTGAATACGGCAAATACCTGCAGCTGCGTTCGGCCGTGGTGTTTGGTGGGGTCAGCATTAACCCGCAAATGATCGCCCTGCGCCGTGGCGTCGATGTGCTGGTGGCTTGCCCCGGTCGTCTGCTCGATCTGTACCAGCAAAATGCCGTGCGCTTTGATGCGGTGGAATTTCTGGTGCTGGACGAAGCCGACCGCATGCTCGACATGGGCTTTATTCACGACATTAAGAAAATTCTGGCGCTGCTGCCAAAGCAACGGCAGAACCTGTTGTTTTCTGCCACCTTTTCGCCGGAAATCCGTACCCTGGCCAAGGGGCTGGTGCATGATCCGCTGGAAATTGACGTCAGCCCGCGCAACAGCACCGCGCACAGTGTCGAGCAGTGGGTCATTCCGGCCGATAAAAAACGTAAGCCGCAACTGCTCAGCCAGCTGCTGAAAGACAACCAGTGGAAGCAGGTGCTGGTATTTACCCGTACCAAACACGGTGCTAACCGCCTGGCGGAACACCTGCAGAAAAACGACATCACCGCCGCGGCCATTCATGGCAATAAAAGCCAGGGCGCCCGTACCCGCGCACTGGCCGAATTCAAAAGCGGTGATATTGCCGTGCTGGTGGCCACCGATATCGCCGCCCGTGGTCTGGATATTGAACAACTGCCTCATGTGGTGAACTTCGAACTGCCCAACGTGCCGGCCGACTATGTGCACCGCATTGGCCGTACCGGCCGCGCCGGCGCCACCGGTGAAGCCATTTCGCTGGTGTGCGCGGAAGAGCTGGAAGACCTGGAAGGCATTGAAGGCCTGATCGGTAAGAGCATTGAACGCCGCGTACTGGCCGGTTTTGAACCGCAGGTAGCGGTCCCGGAATCGCGTCCGCGCGCACCGCGCAAACCGAAAAAAGCCAAAGATCCGAAAGGCTTTAAAGACACCTTTGACCGCGAACCCCGCGCGCCGGGTGCCGGCCGTGGTCAGCGTCGTCCGCAAGGTGACGGCCAGGGCCAGCGTCGTGCTGAAGGACAAGGTCAGGGCCAGGGCCAGAAACCCCGCAGTGCCGGTAACCGTGCCGATGGTAACCGCAGCGACAGCGCCCGCCCGCAGAACCGCTCCTCCGCACCGCGCCGTCCGCGTAATCCGCAGGCCTGAGGTCTGCTCCGGGG
>JAEWQT010000284.1 GCA_023399105.1 Pseudomonadota bacterium
TGCTGGAGCAGTTGTCTTTTATGGTGTTGGCCACGGTGATGGGCAGCGACGTTACCGGCACCTTGGGGCAACACACCGGCATGCTGACCATAATGGCCTTCAGCCGGGATATGGAACGTGATGCCGACGCCCGGGCGCTGCAGCTGTTGCAACAGCATTACGGCCACACTGGCGGCGCCAGCGAGTTTTTCGACAACATGTTGCAACAGCGCGATGAACCGGGCTGGACTGCCATGTTCCAGACCCACCCGCTGACCGCAGAACGTATCGAACGGATTGCCGCCACCCAGCCCGGCAGCGGAGCATTAACCCCGTTGCCGGCGGTGTTCAAAGCACCTTGAGGGTTACTTCGTTAAGAGTTGCGGCGTTAAGGGTTCAGCGAACCAGAGAAGCGCTATACGCCTGACGGGAGACGTAAGACGCTAAAAAGCAGCATGTCAGTCACCCAGTCATAGAAGGACGGGAGGCTTCTGCTTCTCCCGTCTCCCGTTTAGCCGCTGGCGTCAGCCAGCAGCCAAGACTTACAGATTATCCAGATACCGCTCGGCATCCAGCGCCGCCATACAGCCGGTACCGGCCGAGGTAATGGCCTGACGGTAAATATGGTCAGACACATCGCCAGCGGCGAAGACGCCTTCAATGCTGGTTTGGGTGGCATTGCCGGTCAGACCGCTCTGCACCACCAGGTAGCCGTCTTTCATCTCCAGCTGGCCGGCAAAAATACCGGTATTCGGCGAGTGGCCAATAGCCACGAAAATGCCTTCCAGGTCGATATTCTCAGTGGCACCGGTGTCGCGGTTTTTAATGCGCATACCGGTTACGCCGGCGTCATCGCCCAGCACTTCGTCCAGCTCGCTGTTCCACAGAATTTTCACGTTGCCGTTGGCGGCTTTATCCAGCAGTTTGTCGGCCAGAATTTTTTCCGAGCTGAAACGGTCACGACGGTGTACCACCACCACTTCGGCAGCGATGTTGGACAGGTACAGCGCTTCTTCCACGGCAGTGTTACCACCACCAATCACCGCCACGCGCTTTTTGCGGTAGAAAAAACCATCACAGGTGGCACAGGCGGATACACCACGGCCTTTAAAGGCTTCTTCACTGGGCAGGCCCAGGTATTTGGCGCTGGCACCGGTGGCAATAATCAGGGCGTCACAGGTGTATTCGCCGCTGTCACCCTTCAGGCGGAACGGACGCTGCTGTAAATCGACCGCGCTGATCTGGTCAAACACAATTTCGGTTTCAAAGCGCTCGGCGTGGGCCTTCATGCGCTCCATCAGTTCCGGGCCCTGAACGCCCATAACGTCACCCGGCCAGTTATCGACTTCGGTGGTGGTGGTGAGCTGACCGCCCATCTGCATACCGGTGATGATCACCGGTTTCAGATTGGCGCGGGCGGCATAGACCGCGGCGGTGTAGCCGGCCGGGCCGGAGCCCAGAATCAGTAACTTAACGTGGCGTGCTGCGCTCATGCGATGGCTCTCCGGAATAAATAACAAATGGCAGTAATAAGCTGGTGGCCATTATAGGGGGCAATGTGGCGCGGCTCTACCGGCAAAACTTATCGTCTTATTGGTAAGGACTATCAGCCGGATGGAACATGGCGGGCCAATCCATCCGCTCAATGGCCCAATTAGCCCAATCAGGTTATTTTGTTGAATTACAAGACGTTACACGCTGTATTCAGTGCTATAAATTGATGCGTCAAGCTCTCTGGCTTGTATCAGCGCCACAGCTGGTGCAGCATACGGGCATCCAATAACAAGAACTCTAAAGGTCGCGCCATGCAAAAACGCCAGGAAATACAACAGAAGTCCCGTCTCGGTACGCTTCTGATTCATAAAGGACTCATTACCCGTCAACAACTGGATGAAGCACTGACCGTGCAGGCTCAGCTGGGCTTACGCCTGGGTGAGGTAATGATCCAGAAAGGCTGGCTGACCGATAAACAACTGAACAATGCCCTGCGCAAGCAGTCACGTTACCGTTTAATTGCCGCCATGAGCGCCATTCTGCTGGGGCCATTCCAGCCGTTTTTGTCCAGTGCTCATGCCGCCGAAGACAGCCTGCCAGTGGCGGAAGAATCGGTGCAGCGCACCGGCATGCAGGCTCTGAGCGAGCTGGAAATGGCCAGCGTCAGCGGTCAGGGCGTGATGACCAACTACGAACGCCTGCTCGACATTGTGGATAACGACCTGAAGTCTGATGAAGAGGTGGCAGCCACCACGCTGGAAAGCCTGGCCTCGTCCCTGATTCCTGGCACCAACCTGCTGGATTCGGATGTGGAAATCAGAGGTGTGGAGTACGAACCGGGCCCGCGTACCACCATTAATGCCGACGGTTCACTGGACATTCAGTTGCCCACCAACATTAAAGAGATTGCCTTCCGCAATGTGCGGGTGGCCGGCAGCGAAGGCCAGCACATGGGTGATGTGATTGTACGAGACCTGAGCTTTGGTGCCGGTACCAGTGTGAAGATTCATCTGCGCTGAGTATTCTTTCCGCCCATAAAAAACGCCGCATTTCGCGGCGTTTTTTATGGCTGGCTGATGCCGGCGCAATATTAACCGGCTCAGTCGTAACCAATGGCCAGTGGCACGAAAGCGACGATGGCCAGGGCAATGCCCATGCTCACCAGTGGCAGCAGAATTTTTTCATGCCGGTACCAGAAGCTCTGGCCGATGGTTTCTTCTTTCGCCAGCCGCACTTCTTCCTCGCCCACCACCTGCCGGGTCAGCAGGTGGTTCAGCGCCACCGGCGGGCTTAGGTACCCCAACTCAAACGCCACCAGCGTCACCATCCAGAAATGCACCGGATGAATGCCATTGTTATAGGCCACACTGGCAATGGTGGCCGATACCAGAATCACGGCACCGTAAGGGTCCATCACCATGCCGATGACCACCAGAATCGCCACCAGCAAGGCCATGGCAGCCCAGGGCGATTCAAACACCAGCGGTACCATGTGCATAATTTCCGCCCGTTCAATCACGCCGCCGATGCTCACCGACAAGCCCATCAGCATTAACAGCGCACCGATGTGGCCGGTGGTTTCGGTGGTGGCTTCACGGATGGTTTTTTCCAGTGAATCGTTGCCCACCCGCAAATCCGTCCAGGATTGCTCCAGGCGGTTTTCAACGTAATCAATGTTCAGGTTTTCGCGTTTAAGCACGTCTTTTTCCTGCATTAAACGCTCATAAATCAGAATCACCAGCAACAGTACCGGCAGAATAAAAGGCGCGGAAAATTCATCCAGATAGGCATTCAGCGCCTGCGCATAAATCAGCAGGGTAATACCAATGATCACCACGTAGGGAATCAGCGGCTTTAATGCCTGCAGAAATTGCGGGAATACGTCTTG
>JAEWQT010000286.1 GCA_023399105.1 Pseudomonadota bacterium
GACTTTATCCGCCTCTGGCGGCAGCAGGCCGGCACCATTGTTGGTGCCGACACCATTGAATACAGCGCCACCGTTGACCCCGGCAAGGCCGATATTCAGATTGAGTTTTCTGGCAGCGATCTGGCCGCCCTGAACACCGCGGCTGAACGTTTAAGCGATCATCTGCAGCAATTTGCCGGTGTTTACAGTCTGCAACGGCTGCCGGATAACAACGCCCTGCAACTGGATATTCAGTTAACCCCGGAAGCCAGCGCCGCCGGCATTAACCGCGATCAGGTCTTAAGCCAGATTAATCAGGCTTTTTATGGCCACACCTTGCAGCGCTTTTACGACCGTGATGACGAAGTGGAAGTCCGCACCGGCCTGCTGACGCAGGAGCGCGAATCGGCCTGGTATCTGGAAAATCTGCCCATCGAAATTGCCCCCGGCACCCGCGTGGCGCTGAAAAATATTGCCCGCATTCATTACCAGTCGGTTAACCCGTATATCCGCCACTTTATGCGCGAACGGGTGGTGCTGGTGTCGGCCTATGTCGACCCGGCGCAGAATAACGCCGCACAGATTAAAAAATCCCTGCAGCAGGCCGCCCTGCCGCAAATTATCAGTGACCTGCCCGGGGTACGATGTGACGAAGGCGGTTATCAGCGCGCGGTGCAGTTCTTCCTCGACCTGCTGGCGCAATATTATTTACTGGCCATTATCGCCATGTACCTGCTGATGGCGGTGCTGTTCGGTTCGTACCGGCAACCGCTGCTGGTGCTGTTTGCCATTCCCTTTGGTTTGCTCGGTGCGGTGGCCGGCCATTTATTACTGGGGCTGGATTTAACCCTGTGGTCTTACGTCGGCATGGTGGCGGTCAGTGGCGTGGTGGTGAACGATAATCTGGTGCTGCTGGATCGTTTTAACCAGCTGCGGGCGCAACAAATACCGCTGTACGAGGCGTTGTTGCAAGCAGGCAGCAGCCGCTTCCGGCCGATTATGCTGACCTCGCTCACCACCTTTGCCGGCGTCCTGCCGCTGCTGAGTGAAACCAGTACTCAGGCGCAATTGCTCATTCCCATGGCCGCTTCACTCGGCTTCGGGGTGATTTTTGCTACCATCATCAGCCTGCTGCTGGTGCCGGCCTTGTGTGTGGTCAGTGCGCCGCGCCCGCGTTCAGCCACACAGATAAGTGCCGGTGCCCACAGCAATTAACACACCGTCTTCATTGTGAAATTCCATCCGCGTCACGGCAACTTTGTTGCCGATACGCAACAGCGTGGCGCTGATGGTAAATTCTTTGCCTTTACCGGGGTGCAGGTAATCCACCCGCATATCGATGGTGCCGAGCTTGGCCAGTTTTTGCGGACGTTCGCTTTTCGGAATTTCATGACGCTGCATGCGTTGCCAGGTGGCGATCATGGCCATCGCACCACCGCTGACATCCAGCGCCGTAGCAATCACACCGCCGTGCAGAATGCCCTGCAGCCAGTTGCCGATCAGATCATCGCGCATGGCCAGGGTAAATTCGCAGCGCTCGCCAGTTAATAATGCTGGCTTCAGCCCCAGTAATTTATTGAACGGAATCTGATCCAGAAAATTGGTGGCCAGTGTCAGTTCGGTTTTGCTGAATCCTTCGGCCTGCAAGCTCATGAGGTTTACCTGTTATTGTTCTGAAGACGCATTGTTACGAGACCGCCGCCTGCGGTAAAGGGCATAAACGCCCACCAACAGTGGCCTATCTGCCCAACTGTCACATTTTTGTAACATTCGCCGGGCACAGTGCCGGCCAGGCGGCAACAGCGTCCGGACAGACCAAACTTTGCGTTATATCAGCGCACTTTCGGGCTAGAATGGCCATACTTTCCCTGTTTCCCCGCTACCACTGGAGATTCCCTCATGGCTTTCAGCGATGCCCAACGCTTTTTCCCGGAAACCCGACTGCGCCGCATGCGCCGCGATGATTTTTCCCGTCGCCTGATGCGTGAGACTCAGCTGACCATCGACAGCCTGATTTACCCGATGTTTGTGCTGGAAGGCCATCAGGAACGCGAAAAAATCGCCTCCATGCCGGGCATCGAGCGCCTGTCCATCGACCTGCTGGTTGCCGAAGTTAAGCATTTGTACCGGCTGGGCATTCCGGCGGTGGCGCTGTTTCCAGTCACCCCACCGGAAGCCAAAAGCGAATTTGCCGAAGAAGCTTTTAACCCCAACGGTCTGGCTCAGCGTGCTGTGCGCGCCATTAAAGATGCGGTGCCGGAAATGGGCGTGATTACCGACGTGGCCCTCGACCCCTTCACCACCCACGGCCAGGACGGCATCATCGACCGCGACGGCTATGTACTGAACGACCGCACGGTGGAAACCCTGGTCAAACAGGCGCTGTCACACGCTGAAGCCGGGGCCGATATTGTTGCGCCGTCTGACATGATGGATGGCCGCATTGCCGATATCCGCGCCGCGCTGGAAGAAGACCGCTTTGTGAACACCCGCATCATGGCCTATTCCGCCAAGTATGCCTCGGCCTATTACGGCCCGTTCCGCGATGCCGT
>JAEWQT010000312.1 GCA_023399105.1 Pseudomonadota bacterium
ACCGGCTGGATTGAACAGCGTGCCAATGAGTACCTGCAGGCGGATTGTGTTGCCGTTAAGCGTGCAGACCTTACCAACGCCCGTACGCAGGCACAGGAATACGATTATGTGGGCCGTTATATCGCCCAGCTGGATCAGATTATTGATATGGACGCCATCCGTAACAGCGGCCTGAAGCTGGGTGCTGACCCGATGGGGGGAACGGCATTGCCGGTTTGGCAGGCATTGGCAGCCGATAAAGCGCTGAATATTACCGTGGTTAACGAACAGATTGATCCGGCTTTTGCCTTTATGCCGCCCGATCACGATGGCCGCATTCGTATGGATTGTTCCAGCACAGCAGCGATGGCGAACCTGCTGAATATCCGTAAACAATTCGATATTGCCTTTGGTAACGACCCGGATGCTGACCGCCATGGCATTGTCGATGCCGCCGGTTTAATGAACCCCAATCATTTTCTTTGTGTGTGTGTGGATTATTTATTAACCCATCGGCCGCGGTGGCGCAAAGACTTAAAAATCGGCAAAACCCTGGTGACCTCTTCGATGATGGACCGTGTGGTGGCGTCGCATCAGCGTGAACTGTACGAAGTACCGGTCGGATTTAAATGGTTTGTGCCGGGGCTGTTTAACTGTGAGCTGGCTTTTGGCGGTGAAGAAAGTGCCGGCGCCAGTTTCTTAACTCTGGATGGCCAGCCCTGGAGCACCGATAAAGACGGTATTGTGCTGTGTTTATTAGCCGCCGAAATAACCGCCACCACCGGGCTAACCCCATCGCAATATTACGCGGAACTGGTGGCGCAGCACGGCAACCCGGTGTATCGGCGAATTGATGCATCGGCCACGCCGGAGCAGAAAGCAGCCTTCAAAAAGCTGACAGCCGCCAGCGTGACCGCGGCCGAACTGGCAGGCTCACCGATTACCGCCGTGCACACTCAGGCGCCGGGCAATGGTGCTGCCATTGGTGGCATTAAAGTAAGCACGGAACAAGGCTGGTTCGCGGCACGCCCCAGCGGCACGGAAGATATTTATAAAATCTATGCCGAAAGTTTTGCCGGTGAGCATCATCTTCAGCAGCTGATTGATGAGGCCAAAACCTTATTAAGCGGAATTCTGTAGCTATTGGTCTATTGTTGACGCCAATTTTCGTTACGTATCAGAAGCCATGCCATGCCGACCAACTTTGCCAGGCCGGGCTTTGAGATCTGACCGGCGGTTGGTGCGGCCTGAATTTATTGTGACAGCAATGTTGCTTCTCTGGCGAACAGGTTGAGCGTTCTGCGTGCCCGGAATAGTGCTATCCGTTTTGATGAACGCTTAATGCCGAATACTTGAACAGCTGGGGGTTAATATCTCAGGAAACGGGCCGTCAGGCCCGTTTTGTTATGCTTTTATACACGCCCGGCGTTGAGTACCCAGTCCGGGCAATCGCCTTGCTTGTTGTAAGCCGCAGGTGCTTCCAGCAGCAGATTAATAACGTCTTCCACTTTAAATTCGTGACAGGCTTTATCCAGCCGGTTCAGCAGGTTGTGGGTTTCCGGCCAGGTCAGATGAACCTCGTTGGCGGTCATAATGCGTGGATGTTCGGTTCCTTCCACGTTGTCGCCAATCAGCAGTTCTTCGTACAGTTTTTCACCCGGACGTAACCCCGTGAACAGGATTTCGATATCACCCTGTGGGTTTTTCAGGCTGCGTTCGGTAAGGCCGGACAAGCGGATCATTTTTTTCGCCAGATCAACAATCCTGACCGGCTCACCCATATCCAGCACAAAAACATCACCGCCTTTGCCCATGGCACCAGCCTGAATCACCAGCTGCGAGGCCTCGGGAATGGTCATAAAGTAACGGATAATATCCGGATGGGTTACGGTAATGGGGCCACCATTTTTAATTTGTTTGCGGAACAGTGGCACCACCGAGCCGGAGGAGCCGAGCACATTGCCAAAACGCACCATACAGAACAGGGTGTCGGTCTGGCGCTTGGCCAGTGCCTGCAGCACCAGCTCGGCCATGCGTTTGGATGCACCCATAACATTGGTAGGGCGCACGGCTTTGTCGGTGGAAATTAGAACGAAGCGTTCTACTCCGGCGGCGATGGCGGCTTCGGCACAGTACCAGGTACCGAAAACATTATTGCGTACGCCTTCAACCACATTATGTTCAACTATCGGCACGTGTTTATACGCCGCCGCATGGTAAACCGTTTGTACTTTGAAGGTGCGGAAGACGGTTTCCAGGCGGTTTTGCTTTTGCACGGAGCCGAGGATGGAAATAATGGGCACATTAAGCTGATGCTGCTTGTTAAGTTGTTGCAGCTCTTGTTCAATGGCGTACAGACTGTATTCATTCAGTTCCAACAAAATCAGCTTTTCTGGTTGCTGCAGCAGCGCCTGGCGGCACAACTCAGAACCAATAGAACCACCGGCACCGGTAATTAATACGATTTTTCCCTGAATATTATGCTGCAGCAAGTCTGCCCGGGCATCGACCTGATCGCGACCCAGTAAATCTTCAATATCCACTTCGCGGACTTCTTCAATCCGCGCTTTGCCGCTGATAATGTCGGGAACCGATGGCGCGGTTAATACTTCCAGATTATTTTCGGCTAATTTTTCAATCAGCAATTTACGTTGCTGAATACTGGTGCGCCCCAGTGCCAGTACAATTTTTTTAACATTCTGCTGTTCAAGCAGATCGGTCAGATTCAATGGCGAATGGACCTTCAGGCCATGAATGCTGCTTTTTTGTTTTTTGGGGTCGTCGTCAATGAACGCAAACGGCCGGAACTGGTTGTTGTTACTGAGCGCCTGAGCCAATGCAATACCCTGCTGGCCAGCGCCATAAATAATGACCGGTTCTGATTTGGCTTTGCTCAGCTGCGAAACCACGCTGCGGATAAACAGGCGTGGGGTACCGAGCAACGCAAAGGCGGTAAAGAAATAATTAATGACGCTGGAGCGGGGAATATTGGCCGGAATTAAACAGGACGCTGTGGCCATGGTTAACGCAGAAACACCAATGCCTAGAGCCAGAGCACTGAAGGCCTTACTGGTCATAAAGCGCACCACAGCGCGGTACAAACCCAGTTTAACAAAGGCGAGAATACTGATGGCGACGGTAATGGCCGCCATCAGATAGATGTCTTCATTTGCTCTGATGCTGAAGGTGCCATGCCGCAACGCTAAGGCAAGATACATGGCTAAGGGGATAGCGGTTATATCGTACGCCAGCGCGATGACACGTTTGGTGGAACGGGAGGCGTTGAGCAGCAGATGAATCATAGGTAACCCGCCATGGCCGGTGGAGCGGAGTGTGCTTCGGCCATGGACTCTCCTTGTTGGACTGATGTAGCAATATTGACGGTTAACAATTTGTGACCGGGTTGGCATTATCCTGCGGTGTTGTAGCCTTTGGCAAGTCAGCCGCTGGCACCTTACAGAAAGTCACGCCATTCAATCAGCAGGTCTTTGAAGTCTTCCAACCCACAAGCGGCACGGGATTCAGAATCGTAAAAATCCAGATCTTCGCCTTCCAGTTCTTCCCGTGAGTATTCCTGCAGCAACGTCAGGGCGGTTACTTCTGCGTCTTCACGGGTTAAGTGCAGCAGAAAATCGCGGCCTTGCCACTGGTACTCACGCTGTGTGCCGGCTTCCAGCTGGCCGATGGCCTGCAGAATAACGTCCAGTTGTTCTTTATCGTTGCCCAGCTCATCGCTTAACCACAGGCCAAACGCCTCATGATCCATGGATAAGCGGGCGGTTGGAATCTGACGTTCGTTATAAAAAAAACGGTAATCCATAGTGTTGGGCTCAGTCGTTATCGTCGTCGCTGTCGGCTTCGTTATTGGCCAGCGGCCAGCCCCCCAGAGTCTGGTAGCGGTTTACGATGTAGCAGAACAGTTCGGCGGTTTTCCAGGTGTCGTAGGCAGCGCTGTGGGCGGCGTGGTTGTCAAAATCCAACCCTGCCAGCCGGCAGGCGCGCGCCAGCACCGTATGGCCTAACGCCAGTGCGGACAGGCTGGCCGTATCGAACGAGGAAAACGGGTGAAAGGGATCGCGCTTGATGTCATTGCGGGCAATAGCGGCGCGCAGGAAGCCGTGGTCGAAGTGTGAATTATGGCCCACTAACACGGCACGGTTGCAGCCGTGCAGTTTTACTTCGCGGCGAATGGTCTGAAACATGCTGGTTAAGGCATCAATTTCAAACTCAGCATCACGTTCCGGATCAAAGGGGTCGATGCCGGTAAAATCCAGCGCTTCTTTTTGCAGATTGGCACCGTCGAAGGGATGAATGTTGGCGCTCATGCTCTCGTGCGGGTGCAGCAGGCCCTGGTCGTCCATGCGCAGGGTCACCATGGCAATTTCCAGCAGCGCATCGGTATCGGCGTTAAAACCGCCGGTTTCGACATCGACGACGACGGGCAAAAAACCACGAAAGCGGCGTGCCATCGGGGTTTTTTCAGTAGCAGGGGTATTTTGTGTCACCGACATCCGCTCAGTACTCCAGTTTCCAGCGCAGGGTTTCACCCGCGCGCAGCGGTACGATTACATCCTGGCCGAAGGGCATTTCGGCCGGCACTTGCCAGTCTTGTTTAACCAGGGTGATTTCATCGCTGTTGCGTGGCAGGCCGTAAAAATCCGGGCCATGGAAGCTGGCAAAGCCTTCCAGTTTGTCCAGCGCGCCTAAGTCTTCAAAGATTTCAGCGTACAGTTCAATGGCGCCATAAGCGGTGTAGCAGCCGGCACAGCCACAGGCGTTTTCTTTGGCGCCTTTGGCGTGCGGTGCACTGTCGGTGCCGAGGAAGAATTTTGGATTGCCGCTGGCGACCACATCCTGCAACGCTTGTTGGTGGATATTGCGTTTCAGAATCGGCAGGCAGTAGAAGTGCGGTTTAATACCGCCAACCAGCATGTGGTTACGGTTGTAAGCCAGGTGTTGCACGGTAATGGTGGCGCCCACGTTCGGCCCCTGGCTTTTTACAAAGTCGGCGGCGTCTTTGGTGGTGATGTGTTCAACCACCACTTTCAGGGTCGGGTGGCGGCTGACCAGCGGCGCCAGAATGGTGTCGAGAAACTCTTTTTCACGGTCGAAAATATCCACATGGTTGTGGGTGACTTCGCCGTGCACCAGTAACGGCATGCCATGTTCAGCCAGGGCGGCGGCAATATGATCCAGCTTGCCCAGGTCGGTAACGCCGGAATGCGAGTTGGTGGTGGCACCGGCCGGGTAGAGCTTGACCGCCACAATATGACCGGCGTCTTTGGCTTCGGCAATCATGTCCGGGGTGGTGTGGTCGGTTAAATACAGCACCATCAGCGGGTCAAAGTGAATGCCCTGCGGCACGCGCGATAAAATACGGCTGCGGTATTCCAGCGCCTGACTGGCATTCATGACCGGCGGTTGCAGGTTCGGCATAATGATGGCGCGTTTCATCACCCGGGCGGTGGCAGGCACGGTGTGCTGCAGCAGGGCGCCATCGCGCAGGTGCAGATGCCAGTCATCGGGGCGGGTAATGGTAATGCGTTCTGTCATAGCGGTAACCTTAAGCTGCAAGCTGTGGGGGTTCGTTGGATTCAGGTTGGTTCCGGAATGCCGCATTGTACCCAAAGCCCGGCCGTTGCGCTTTGTTTTAAGGGCAGTTTTTACCGCTCAATTTTTTCGTCCGGCCGCCGATAACCCGGTTACCCCTGGCTGTTTTCTGTAACAGGAACTCTGATGATTAGTAAGCGAACCCTGTACAAGCCTGTTATTTCTGTACTGCGGCTCTGTGCCGGCCGTTGGTTATGGGCGCTGGCCCTGATGGGAGCAACGACAGCACAGGCCGATCTGCATTATGGCAGCACCGCCGAAGATACCCGCTGGCAGGTGAGTGGCTCGATCTTTGAGTGTCGTTTTGAACAGCCCATTCCCGGTTATGGCCGGGCCGTTTTCTACCATGAGGCCGGCGAAGATGTGGAATTTCGCCTGGAAACCCTGCGTAATTTAATGGCCTATTCGCCAGCGGAAGTGACTATTTTGCCACCGCCCTGGCAGCCGTCGGGCAAAGCGGAGCGGCTGGGGCAGGTGAAGGTGGTGAATGCAACGCCGAATTTAAGCCTGGATGCCCGTCGTACCAACCAGTTTTTACATGCCTTGTTAGAGGGGAAATGGCCGTCTGTTTCGCATACCGCCTATTACGATAAAGCCCGGCATGTGCGGGTGCATGTATCGGCGGTGGCCTTTAATGATTACTACCCGGTTTATCTGCAATGCGTTGACCAGCTGTTACCCATGAACTTTCGCCAGGTGAACCGCCTGAAAGTGCTGTTTGGCAGCGGTGAAGAGAAAATTGACGCCGAGGATATGGCCATTCTGGACCAGATTATTCATTACATTCAGAACGACCCCAGAGTGTTTGCGGTGTATCTGGATGGTCATGCCGATAATCTCGGTCGCCGTTACGACAATCGCCAGATTTCCAAGGCGCGGGTAGAAGATGTCGAGCGCTATTTTATTACCAAGGGCATTAACCCGGATATGTTAACCACCCGTTTCCATGGCGACCGTTATCCGGTGGCCGATAACCGCACCGCCGCTGGCCGGGCAGAAAACCGCCGGGTAACCATAAGGCTGGAGCAGCGCCAGGATATGCCGGTGCCGGATAATCTGATTTTCAGGCCGCAGCCAGTGGTCGCTGGGGGAGTGACGCCTGACGCCTGAGGCTGAGTCAGCGTCCCCGCTGGTTTTGCGGCCGGTTTGATACTGCTATACGCAAAACGGGAGACGAAAGACGCACATGCATCTGAAACGACCCCGAAAAAGTAGACACCTTATTTACGAGGTAAGGTGTCATGCAAGTTCGTTCAAAACGTAATCATTCAATTGAGTTCAAAGTAGCCGCTGTACAGCGCTCTCTGGCGTCTCACCAT
>JAEWQT010000334.1 GCA_023399105.1 Pseudomonadota bacterium
ATTCACCCAGCCGGAATTGCAGAAACAGACGGTTTAATTGCGTACGGTCCGCCCCAACGCCGGGATGCTGCAGCTCTACCCCGGTCAGCTCCAGCCGGGTTTTAAACGGCGCAAACTGCCAGTTCTGTGCGCTTAACGCATAGCCTTCGCCTTGCTGATCGTACCAGCGTGACGCTGCCAGCAGGCCCAACCCGGGCAGGCTGTACAGCAGCACCAGCAACAGAGAAAACAAAACAGCCAGCACCAGAGCCAGCCACAACCAGAGTTTTTTACCCAACAGGGTACGACGCTCGTTCATTACAACTCCTCAATCCCGTCAACCGCCGGTGACCATAACGTTTCGCGCAAACCACTGGCACGCTGCACCCGGGCACGCACGCCCCGTTCCCAGCTGTCGGTACTGGTGAACACATCAAACTGCTCGCGGGCACGGGTAATGGCGGTGTAGATCAGCTCGCGGGTAATCACGCTCTGCCATTGTTCCGGCAATAACAGACACACGCGGGTAAATTCCGAGCCCTGACTTTTGTGCACGGTCATGGCGAAGGCGGTTTCATGTGCCGGCAGGCGGCTGGGCAATAACCAGCGGATACCGCCGTCGCTGTCCGGGAAAGCCACTTTCAGTTGTGGTTTGCTGCCGTCGGTATGCCACAGGGTAATGCCGACATCGCCGTTAAACAGGCCCAGATCATAATCGTTGCGGCTGATCATCACCGGCCGCCCCGCATACCACAAGGCTTTTTCCGGGCGCGCCGGTAATAAGCCCTGTTTTACCAGCAGTTGTTCCACCTGCCGGTTTACCTGCTCCACCCCACTCTGGCCGTTGCGCAGCGCCACCAGCAGCCGGTATTGGCCAAAGGCGTCAAACACCTCCGAGGCCGGGCGTTGTGCGGTCACGGCATGGCAAAAATCCTGCAGCCCTGCCTGTACGTTCTGTTGCCAGTCTGTGTTGTTCCAATACGACAAATCGCTGGACTGACTCAGATTCTGAAAGCGCACCTGCGCAGCAAAGCGCTCGAAAGCCTGCTGCGCCGCTGCGGTATCGCTGGTGTTCACCGCCGCCGCCAGCTGGCCAATGCCGCTGCTGGCATCAAAACGATGCGATACCCGCAGCTGTGCCAGCGCATTCTGCATCGGGCTGCAGGCCACTTCGGCCACCTGCTGCAGCGAATAACCGGTTAACGCACTCAGACGCGCGGCAAAAGCCGTATCCGGCCCATGTTCAACACCGGCATCGCATAAATCCGCCAGCACGCTGCCGGCTTCCACCGATGCCAGCTGGTCGCGGTCGCCGAGCAGAATCAGCCGCGTGTGCGGCGCCAGCGCCATCAGCAGATGGTGCATCATGGGCAAGTCCACCATTGACGCTTCGTCCACCACCACGCAATCAAAGGGTAAATGCCGCTGCGCGTTGTAGCGAAAGCCATTGGGTGTCCAGCCCAGCAAGCGATGCAGGGTAAAGCTGTCGTCGGGAATCTGTTCTGCATAGGGCAGCGCGCCCTTCAGTTTGGCGTTACGGATGGATTCGGGCATGCGCGCCGCCGCCTTACCCGTGGGCGCGGCCAGGGCAATGGAAAGCTCTGGCTGGGTACTCAGCAAAGCGCTGAGCAGGCGCGTCACCGTGGTGGTTTTGCCGGTGCCGGGGCCGCCGGTAATCACGGTAAAGCGCTGTAAACAGGCCGTGGCGGCGGCCACTTTCTGCCAGTCGGTTTGCCCGGCTGGCAAGGTTGGAAACAGGGCATTCAGAACCTCGGCCAACGCTGAGTCGTCTACCTGTAAGGGTGAACTCAGCCGCTGCTCAAGCTGCGCTAATACGTCCTGCTCATAAAAATAATACCGGGCCAGATACAGACGCTGACCAGCCAGCACCAACGGCTGCTGGGCATAGACGCTGTCGCTGCCGGCCACATACACCGTGGCGCAACCCGCCAGCGACGCTTGCAGCCGCTGTGGGCCCAAACTCTGCCAGTGCTCCTGAAGTTCATGCACCCAGCATTGCGACAACGGCAGGCACACCTGCCCTTTGCCCAGCGCCACGCTCACCATCAGCCCCGCCAGTTGCAGCGTCTCCAGTTGTTCGGCGCTGGCGTTGGTATGAAGACGGGTTTCGTAGTGCAGCAGTTGGCGCGCCAGCTGGCGGTCGAGATCGCGCACCGGCAAATCAGCCAGATTGAACGACGGTTTCTGTACGGTCAGATTCATACCGGCTCTCCCTGACACACTACCCGCTGCCAGCGTTGCAGCTGCGGCCAATCCGGCGGCAAATAATAAATACCGGCTCTGGGTTGCGCCGTTTCCACGCTGGCCGTATCCGCAACATCCGCCGCAAACGGCATACCACGCAGAAAATAATAAAACACGCCGCCCAGATGCTGCTGCGGGTCGTAATCCGGCAGACGCTGACGCAACAGCTGATCGAGCGCCAGGGTATAAATCCACGCCTGCAGATCGAAGCGGTGTTCCTGCATGGTCTGCTGCATGGCCGCGTGGTGGTAATCCTGCGGGCGGTTACCCAGATGGTTGGATTTATAGTCGGCCACGTAATAACGGCCGTTGTGGGCGAAAATAAGGTCGATAAAGCCTTTCAGATAACCGCTGACCTCGTTGAACTGAAATCTCGGGCTGGGGCTCTGCAGCAACTGATCCACCTGATAAGGCTTTAAACCCGCCACGGGCAGATAAAATTCCATTTCATCCAACCGCTGCCCGGGCTGAATATCGGCCAGACAAAATACAGCGCCCTGCTGGTCCCGCTGCGGGCTTTGCACAATGGCCTGCAGCCAATCGGCCACCTGACAGCATTGTTTCGCCTGCTCCTGCTCGTCGGCTACCAGCAAACCGTAACGGGCCAGTTGTTGCATCACCAGAGTGTTCAGCGCTTGCGTGTCGTGAAAATCCCATTTTTCCAGTATGGCGTGTAAGCAGGTACCGGCATTCGCGCCCTTAGCAAAGCTAAACACCGAATTCAGTTTGTCCTGTTCTGCTGGTATTACGGTTGCCTGCTCTGGTGCATTTTCATTGGCCGCGGCAAATTCGTCATCACGCAGCGCGGCGTCGGCCAGTGACAGTGCGGCGGCCTCGGTGGACGCATGCCCATCGGCCAACTGGCTGTAACTGGTAACGCGCCAGCTGTCGTAACGGCGCGGCTGAATGGCGCTGGCGGCAATCTCTGCCGCAGCGCTGTCGGCCTGCGAACCAGCCACCGCCTGCCAAGCGGGTACATCACCGATGTACATATCCGCGTTGGCGCGCTGATGCAGTTCGGTCCAGTCCGGGTTTTGCTGCAAATTCAGCAAATACCCCAGCGCCGAATTAGCGATGGTCGATTTTTTCTCTTTTTTACTGCGTCCATCCACGGCGTCCATCAGCCACACAAAACAGCCCTGCTCGGCACGGGTTAAGGCCACGTACAGCAGGCGCA
Organism: Pseudomonadota bacterium; assembly: GCA_023399105.1. GTDB lineage: Bacteria > Pseudomonadota > Gammaproteobacteria > Pseudomonadales > Oceanobacteraceae > Venatoribacter. The sequence continues at coordinate 3,422 of JAEWQT010000334.1, forward strand.
GGCTTTCTGCCAGCGAGTCGCGGATGGCCAGATCTTTGGCGTCGGCATCCGGGTCCAGATTCAGCACCATGCCGAGGCGGTCGTCGAAATAACAGGTGTCGGCTTTGCCGTTGGGCAAATAATTGTCGTCCCAGCAATAGGGTAAAAACACCAGCGGGTATTGCAGGCCTTTGGATTTATGGATGGTGACGATGTTGACCAGATTCGCGTCGCTTTCCAGCCGTAACTGCGCTTCATCGCCGCTGCTTTCTTCACTGAAGACGTGCTCGCCCAGCCAGCGCAATAACGCCTCGTGGCCACGCAGCCGGCGGCTGGCGCTTTGCAATAATTCGCCCAGATGCAGCAGGTTGGTGAGGCGGCGTTCGCCCTGTGGCAAACAGCGCAAACGCTGCGCCCGCCCTTCACTTTCCAGCCATTTCAGCAACGCTGCCATAATGCCGCGCGTATTCCACAGCTTGTGATAATCCTGATGGGTTTGCAGCACCTTTTCCCATTCGCTCTCATCGTTCAGCAATTGGTGCAATCGTTCGGCACTGTAGCCCTGGGTTTCGGTGGCCAGCGCCGAGCGCACAATGCGCTCATCACTGGGGTGGGCAATGGCTTCCAGCCAGCGGAAGACATCCAGCGCTTCCTGACTCTCGAATACCGAATCACGGGTTAAAAACACACTGCCAATATTCTGCTGCGCCAGCGCATCCCGAATCCAGCCCGCCTGTTTGCGGCTGCGCACCAGCACTGCAATATCGCGCGCCTGCACCGGTTGCCCGGCCAGTGTACCCGCGCCGTTTAATAACGCAGCGATTTGTTCGGCGCATTGGCTGGCGGTGGTTTGTTGCGCACCGTGGCGGGAATATTCTTTGCCGTCGTGCCACAGCTGCAGCGGAATCTGTGCCCTGCCGTTGGCGGCAAAGCCATTGTTGTCGTGGCGACCACCGGCCTTTACCTGAATAAATTCGATGTCCTTATCGAAAATAAAAGGCGAGGCATTGCCGGCAAATAACTGATTCACTCCGTTAATTAAGCGACTGTGGCTGCGCCAGTTGGTGTCCAGGGTAAAGCGTTGCTCGTCGGTTAAATTTCGCCGCGCTTGAATGTAGGTAAAAATATCGGCACCGCGGAAAGCGTAAATCGCCTGTTTTGGGTCACCGATCATAATCAGGCTGTGGTGCTGATCATCCGGGCTTTCTCCGGCTTCTGCCGGCGGATAAATACGGTTGAAAATATCAAACTGGCGCGCGTCGGTATCTTGAAATTCGTCGATCATCGCCACCGGGTATAAACGGCGGATATGCGCGGCTAAGCGTTCGCCCTGCGGGCCAGCCAACGCCGCCTGCAGCAGGCGCAACAAATCGTCCGGCGTTAAGGCACCGACCTGTTCCAGCAACTCGAAATAGCGCGCTTTAATACGCTCCTGCCAGGCCAGATCGAGCAGACGGTTAAGCTGTTTCACCAACGGCAGCAGGGCTTCCAGCGCGCTGAAAATCGGATGCTGAGGCAGCTCGCCGCTTTTCAGTTTTTCGCTCATAAACGCCTGGGTAAAGCGTTCGCTACACGACGGCGGCTGCGGATAAAACTCGCCCAGGCCATAGGCCACAATCTGGCCCAGCCATTTGGGAGTATTGGTTTTGTTGTAACTGGACTTATTCAAACCAGAATCGGCAATTAACTGCGCTAAATCCGCCACGCTGGTATTGCGGCACTGCGCCTGCAAGGCCAAAAATGCCGCCTCTGTTTGCGCCCACAGGCTTTCAAAATCCGCCGTTGGCAGGCCCGGCAATATGGTCATATCCGGGCGTGCCAGCCGCGAGCGCACCGTTTGCATTAAGGCTTGCGGGCCGGCGTACTGGTTGAGCAAAAAGCGGCTTTGCGGTTCGTTCAGGCGATAAGCGTGCTGACGCCAGATATCTTCGCAGGCCTGCAGCAAATAGCGTTCGCTATCCAGCACCATCTCGGCGCTGAACATCACGCCGCTGTCGAAGGCAAA
>JAEWQT010000031.1 GCA_023399105.1 Pseudomonadota bacterium
ATGGTGAGACGCCAGAGAGCGCTGTACAGCGGCTACTTTGAACTCAATTGAATGATTACGTTTTGAACGAACTTGCATGACACCTTACCTCGTAAATAAGGTGTCTACTTTTTCGGGGTCGTTTCAGGCGAGCACGGTATTACACTCCGGCCACGCCCTACCCTCAACGCTTAACACTCAACCCATTAAAGCATCCAACCCACGGGCCAGGTCGCGCTGTATATCGGCCACATTTTCCAGCCCCACGGCGACGCGCAGCAAGCCATCAGCGATACCGGCGCGGGCGCGGTCTTCGTCACTCAGGCGGCCATGGGTGGTGGTGGCCGGATGGGTAATGGTGGTTTTGGTGTCACCGAGGTTGGCGGTAATGGAAATCATGCGGGTGGCGTCCACCACCTGCCAGGCTTCGTCACGACCGCCCTTCACTTCAAAGGACAGCACACCACCGAACAGTTTCTGCTGCTGTTTGGCCAGCTCATGCTGAGGGTGCGATGGCAAGCCACAGTAGTTCACTTTTACCACCGCCGGGTGCTGTTCCAGCCATTGCGCCAGCGCCAGCGCGTTGGCGCTGTGGGCCTGCATGCGAATGGACAGGGTTTCCAGACCTTTCAGGAACACCCAGGCATTGAAGGGGCTCATGGTCGGGCCGGCGGAGCGTAATACCCCCACCACCTGTTCGATCAGTTCGTGCGAACCCACCACCGCACCGCCCAGACAACGACCCTGACCGTCGATGTATTTGGTCGCCGAATGGATCACCAGATCGGCACCCAGTGCTAACGGCTGCTGGCTGGCCGGAGTGCAGAAGCAGTTGTCCACCGCCAGCAGCGCGCCGGCTTGCTTTGCCAGTGCGGCAATGGCACGGATATCCGCCACTTCATTCAAGGGGTTCGACGGCGACTCCAGAAACAACAGCCTGGTATTGGGCTGTAATTTGCTTTTCCAGTCATCCAGATTCAGCAATTCAACGTAGGTAATTTCAACGCCGAATTTACGCAGGTATTTCTCGAACAATACCGTGGTGGCACCGAATACACTGCGCGAACACAGCATATGGTCACCGGCCTTTAAAAAGGCAATAGCCACCGCGTAAATAGCCGCCATACCGGATGCGGTAGCCGCGCAAGCTTCGCCGCCTTCCAATGCCGCCAACCGCTGCTCAAAGGTACGCACCGTCGGGTTGGTATAGCGCGAATACACATTGCCGGCACTGCTGCCGGAAAAACGCGCCGCCGCTTCGGCGGCCGAGCTGAACACATAGCTGCTGGTCGGAAAAATGGCCTCGCCGTGTTCGCACTCGGCAGTACGCACCTGTCCGGCCCGTACCGCCAGCGTTTCAAACGAACAACCGTCCAGGTCAGACTGATAACGATCATTCAGCTCAGAAAATTCGCTCATCATCGCCCCGCAATTCAGGATTCGTGATCGTTGTGCAGATCAATCGCTACGTTTTCGACCGCATTGCGCTTGCCTTTGCTGGCGTCGTTACGCAGCTGCGACAAGCGGGCAAAATAGGCATCGTTGATATCGCCGGTAACGTATTCACCGGTAAATACCGAGCAATCAAATTCCCGCGCTTCGGTTTTGCTGCCCTCCAGACAGGCCTGAATCAGATCGTTCAGATCCTGATACACCAGCCAGTCAGCACCGATTTCAGCAGCAATTTCTTCCGTGCTGCGACCATGGGCAATGAATTCTTCCTTGGCCGGCATATCAATGCCGTACACATTGGGGTAACGCACCGCTGGCGCAGCTGAGGCGAAATACACTTTTTTAGCGCCGGCTTCGCGAGCCATTTCAATGATCTGTTCGCAAGTCGTACCGCGCACGATGGAGTCGTCCACCAGCAGGACGTTTTTACCGCGGAATTCCAGATCCAGCGCATTCAGTTTTTGCTTAACCGATTTTTTCCGCTGCTGCTGACCGGGCATGATAAAGGTGCGACCGATGTAGCGGTTTTTCATAAAACCTTCGCGGTATTTCACGCCCAGCCGGTTGGCCAGTTCCAGCGCCGATGAACGGCTGGTATCGGGAATCGGAATCACCACATCAATATCGTGGTCCGGACGCTCGCGCATGATTTTATCGGCCAGCTTTTCACCCATGCGCAAACGCGCTTTGTAGACCGCGATGCCATCAATAATGGAATCCGGACGGGCAAAATACACATGCTCAAAAATACAGGGCGCCAGACGGGTATTTTCGGCGCACTGACGGGTAAATAATTCACCCTGCTCAGTAATGACAATGGCTTCACCCGGGGCAATATCGCGCTCTAGTTTAAAACCCAGTGCGTCCAGCGCTACCGACTCGGAAGCCACCATATATTCCGGGCCCTGGGCGGTGTCGCGACGGCCAAAAATCGCCGGGCGGATGCCGTTAGGATCACGGAAAGCGACAATACCGTAACCGCTGATCAGCGCCACCACCGCGTAACCACCGCGCACCCGGGTATGCACCCGCTCCACCGCTTTGAAAATGACCTCTGGGGTTGGCTGCAGTTGCTTTTGTTCCTGCAACTCATGGGCAAAGACGTTCAGCAACACTTCCGAATCGGAGGTGGTATTAATGTGGCGCAGGTCTTCGCGGTAAATATCATCGGCCAGTTGTTCGGTATTGGTCAGGTTACCGTTGTGGGCCAGGGTAATACCGTAGGGTGAGTTCACATAGAACGGCTGCGCTTCCGCAGAGCTGGAGCTGCCGGCGGTAGGGTAACGGACATGGCCAATACCCATTTTTCCGATCAGCCGCTGCATGTGCCGGGTACGGAACACATCGCTGACCAGACCGTTATCCTTACGCAGATAAAGTTTATTCTGATCACTGGTAACAATGCCGGCAGCATCCTGACCACGGTGTTGCAGGACCGTCAGGGCATCATAAATGGCCTGATTGACATGGGTTTTGGCAACGATACCCACTATTCCGCACATGTGCGTATAACCTCGGAGACTATTGTGTAAGAGACATCATCTGCGCTGTAGCACCGGGCAGGGTTTTGCGTGCCCAGTCAGCCAGCGTAGATAAATACGGGATAAAACGGGATTCCTGCCACCAGGCGTCCTGGGGCAGCATGGTGAACTGCAGTCCGTAGACCACGGCCACCAGAATAATCAGGCCCCGGACCAGACCAAAGACCATACCGAAAATACGGTCGGTGCCACTGAGACCGGTCACGCGCACCATTTCACTGAGCAGGTGGTTAACCATGGCACCAATAACAATGGTGCCGACAAATAAGATGGCGAAGGCAATAATCCAGCGCAGGGATTGGGTATCAACAGTACCTTCCAGCAGGGTGGCCAGATTGCCACTGAACAATCGGGCAACAAGAAAGGCGATCACCCAGGTTGCCAGCGACAACGCCTCACGGACAAAACCACGTTTCAGGCTGATCAATGTGGATACGGCCAGTACCGCCACAACCACCCAATCAATTACCGCCATCATTTGCCCCGAGCTGTATCGCCGAAAGCGCGCAGTATACCAAAGCGCGTCGGTTTAGAAACATCAGAATCGCCGCCGTTTCAGCGGCCGGGCTGGTAACGTTTAATATGAATATCGTTTTGCCCCAGCTCTTGCTGCAGTTTTTTCTGCAGTGCATCCATGGCTGCGCGTTGCAATTCCGGACCAACATAAACCCGGGTCAGGCCACCATCCGGAGATGCTTCGGTATAGGCCTTATAGCCTTTGGCGCGTAACTGGTCGCGCAGGGCATTGGCATTCTTCACATCAGAAAAGGCCCCCAGCTGCAGGGTCCAGGCATAGGGCACGCCCTGCTCATCCGGCATGGTACGGTCGCTCTGGCTGCGCGGCGGTACAGCAGCATCCTGACTGACCACTTCGGGCACTGCTTGCTGCAAGGCCTGCTCGGCGTCGCCACTGGCCAACTGCTGCAGTTCAATACGTACCCGGCGCTCATCTTCCACCACCGCCCAGTCCGGCAATTCCGGCATAGGGGGCACATCCTGCAGCAGCGACTCGTTGTGACGTGAACCATCCAGCACCACTGGCAACACCAGGGCCACGGCGGTCACGGTCAGCAACGCGCCGACAATGCGTTTTTTCAGATGCAGTTCCATTGTTCAGCCTCCTGTTCAAGCACCGTCAGCGCTGCTTCGACGGTATAAAAAGAACCGCACACCAGCCAATGACCATGACCGGGCAACTGCTGCATCGCTGCCGCCACGGTTTCGGCCTGTGTCAGCGGTACGGCAGAACCAATACGCTCAGCCAGCTGTGCCGCACTCAAACCCCGCGGGCAATCCAGACCAACCACCAGCAGCTGCTCCGTTTCCGGTAAGGCTGCCAGCACCGCCGCCGGATCTTTATCCGCCAGCATGCCCAGAATAATGCCGTCCACCCGCCCCAACTGCTGACCAATATAAGCGGCTGCCTGTTCGTTATGGGCCACGTCGAGCGTTAATTGCAAACACTGGTCATGGCACTCACGCACAAACTGCTGCAAGCGCCCGGCGACCCGCAATTGCTGCACTACCGCAGCCACGGTGGCCTGATCCGGCAAGCACTCCAGCAGCGCCAGCGTCTGAATAGCGGTAGCCACATTAGGGTAAGGAATATGCGCAGCCGGTAACTGCCACTGCCGT
>JAEWQT010000044.1 GCA_023399105.1 Pseudomonadota bacterium
CCTTCAATATCGGAAAATAACGCCGATTTAATCCAGCCCTGACCGATCAGTAATAAGGTCAGGAAGAACGCGGTGCTGAAGCCGGCAATCACAGCGAATGGCTGGCGCAGTGTTAACCGTAACAGGGGCATATAGCCGCGCTGTATCAGTTGTTGCAGTAAATAATTAAACAGCCGTTGCAACCGGTGCGGACGCTGTTGGCGAAAATGCTGCTTGCTTAAATGCGCCGGTAAAATACCCAGGGATTCAAACAGAGAAAATAATAAGGTGGAAATCACCACAATCGGCACGGCTTTAATCAGCATCCCTTCCGGACCGGGTAAAAACAGCAGCGGCAGAAACGCCACCATGGTGGTAATTACGGAAAACAATACCGGTTGGTATACATCCATCACCCCGGCAAAGGCCGCTTCGGCTCCGGTTTTTCCTTGTTCCTGTCGGGCGTGAATGGATTCCCCCACCACCACCGCATCGTCCACCACAATGCCAAGCACCAGAATAAAGGCGAATAAAGAAATAAAATTGATCGAGGTGGCGGTCAGTGGCAGCACAAATAAGGTGCCGACAAAAGACACCAGAATACCGACACTGACCCAGAACGACAGCTGCGCATTCAGAAATAACAGCAGCACAATAAACAGCAGAATCAGACCACTGAAAGCGTTGTCCAGCAGCAGCTGTAAGCGTTCACTGAAATTAACCGCTTCATCCTGCCAGATATAATAGTGCAGGCCAGCGGCGGCCGGATGAGCCGCCAGATACGCGCGGACGGCGGCGGAAATGGCGGTAATGTCCTGCTGGCCGGTGCGGTAAATATCCAGCGCCAGCGCCGGTTGGCCATCCAGTTTCGCCAGTGCCTCGGCATCGCTGCGGGTATCCAGCAGCGTCGCGGCATCACCCACCTGCAGAATATTGCCTTCACTGTCGCTGGCCAGCAGCAAACCAGCAAAGGCATCGGCGGAGTTATAATTACGGTCGCTGCTGATTAAAACATCGCCATCCGGCGTTTCCAGCCGGCCACCCACCGCCGAAGACGATTGCTGCTGCAAACGGCGGTTAACGTCCCCCAGCTGCAACGGATACTGGTACAGGTCAGCCAGGCTGAACTGAATACGGATTTCCGGCTTTTCCCGGTCCTGAATCTCGGCGCTGGTAATCACGCCGGTGTTCAGCAGGCCGCTGCGCAGGTTCTGGGCCGCCGTCAGCAGGCTGGCATAGCCGCTGTCACCGCTGATAATAATGCGCACAGCACGGTTGCGGACCTGCAGAATCTGAATATCCGGCGTGTCGGCGCGGGCCGGTAATAAGGTCGGGTCGGCCAGCCGGCTGCGGATATCGGCAACCATATCATCGGCGCTGACGGCACCATCAATATCCAGCGTCATGCTGCATAAACCGGGGTAGGACCAGGAAATAATTTCCTGTGCTCCGGGCACGTCGTACACCGCATTTTCGGCGGGTGTACACAGGTACTGTTCCACCGTATCCACTGAGGCACCGGCGAACGGAATCTGAATACTGATGCGGTCGAGGGCGACATTGGGAATTAATTCCTGCTGCAGTTTCGGCAGGGCGGTTAAGCCCAGCACCAGAATACAGACCATGGCCAGGTTGGCGGCCACCGGGTGGACGATAAACCAGCGGATAATAGCGCGCATATTATTCCTGTCCGCTGCTGACCGTGGCCAGTTGCGCCGGGCTGCTCAGCACCGGCAGCACCAGACTGCCGGATGCCAGCGAACGGCGGCTGCTGTTTACCACCTGCGCCTTGCCGGCAAAGGCATTACCCAGATAAATCAGCTCTTTGCCGCGGTACAGAATATCGGCGGCCACACTTTGCAGCCGTTGCTGGTCATCCACCACCAGTACGCGGTCGCCGGCCTGTAAGGCGGCGCGCGGAATAACACTGACGTTTTCAATCAGGGCACTGCGGATTTCGGCTTCGACAAAGGTGCCGGCCAGCAAGGGTTGTTCGCCGGGGCGGTATTCCGGCTGGGCAATTAACACAATCTGCTGAAACTGGCCGCGTTGCGCTTCACTGCGCACCACCATGGCCGGTACCGGGCTGGCCTCCGGATGGGTGAATAAAAATACCTGTACCGGCACCTCACTGACGCCGTTATGGATACCCAGTAATTGCGCTTCGCGCTCGCTGACAGGCAGCCGGATTTCCTGCCAGCGGTCATCGTTGATCACCCCCAGCGGGCTGGATGGACTGACCTGCTGACCGGGCTGCACCGTCGCTTTCGCGATACGGCCACTGACCGGCGCAGTCACCGTGGTGGCGGCCAGTTGCTGACGGGCGTAATCCAGTGCTTCCCGCGCCGCCTGTACCTGGCTGTCGGCCATGCGCAGCTGCGGGATAAAGCGGGCATAGTCATTGTTGGCCGCCTGGCGGCGGGCAACGGCGGCTTTGGCGCGGGTTTCTTCCTGTTGCAGTAAGCGGCTGTCGAGCTCGGCCTGGCGCTGGCGCACGTCCAGTTCGTAGGGTTGCGGGTCAATCTGCAGCAGCCGCTCGCCGGCTTCAATATAGGCGCCGCTGACGAAGCGATCGCTCACTTCCAGCACCCGGCCCTGCACCTGGCTGTTCAGATGAAACTCCCGTGCCATGCTGATGTGGCCGCGGCTGAGTACCGGAATGGCCATATCCCGCGGCGTGACATTCACCACTGGCACGGCCAGCCGCGCCGGCGGCAGCGCCTGGGTATCCGGCTGCGGGGCCAGGGTGGTCAGCATGACGGTGGTGGTCAGGACAATGGCGCTGGCAGCAACCCAGCGGCGCTGACGGCGTACCAGCAGAAGCAGTTTAAACATGGTGGCGAAGGTCTCTGAGAGCGGCAGACCAGTGTTGCAGGCAGTCTTGATTAAGCTGCTGCGCGCTGGCCACCGAGGGGTGAAATTTAAGTGCCAGACTGAGGTGACCATTGCTTTCGGTCACGCCGGTGGCGATGGGGTAATTGGCACTGCCGGCCCCACAGCAACCGAGAATGGTCTGCGGGTGCTGCGGCAGTGACCAGTCGCCCAGATAACTGAACGAACCTAGATAAAACTGGCTGCGGCTGAGACGGCGGTAAATAGCGCGCACCCCGGCAGTACCGATCCAGCGACCGATATGGGCCATTTTCCACAGCCACCAGTGTTCGCCGGCCTGCAGCTTTTTCTTTACCTGCGCGTGAATTTCTTCGGCGCTGCTGCCGGCGTTGAGCAGCAGATAAAAACCGGACGACACATTCCCCAGCGGCGGACGCTCAACGGCTCCGCGCAGATTCACCGGATAAAACCACCAGGCCTGGCTGCCGGGCTGCAGGCAGGTGTCGAACACGGCCTTATTCAGCGCCGCCAGGGTCAGGCTGGCCACCGAGACGCCGCGCTGGCGGGCAACCTCTTTCAGTGCCTGCAGTTCGTCAGGCGTCAGCACCTGCAGCAGCGGCAGGGCTTCCGTTTCGGCATTGTTGCCAGCCGCATTGTTGCCAGCCGCATTGTGCGGCGGCCGCCAGTGAACGGTTTTCGCTGCGGTTTCCCGCGGCAGCTGCCGGCGGCGGCGCCAGGTTTGCCAGAAGCCGGGTTCGCTGCGGTCACGGCTCAGCGGCAGGGGCTGATCGGTGTAGCCCAACTCTGTTCTGACCATGGTCAGCATGCCAATGCCGTCGGTATCGCGATGGCGGTAATGTTGCCAGTCGGTCAGGTGCCGGACGGGCTGATGCAGAAAGCAGTGAATGCGGTCGGAGACGCCTTGCTCTTCCCGCACCTCATACCACTGGGCGATGTAATCCTTGCGCATAGACATCCTGTTAAAAACGGCTGATTTCCGGGTACTGCAACCGGTTCAGATCCAGCGCCCCCAACTGCCGGGGCTGGTAGGTGGCAATAAAATGGCGGCTTTTCAGCGCATAACCCGGGTGTTTGCGTGCCACGGCCAGCAACGGATCGCGGCTGTCAAAACCACAGGCAATGGCATGGGCCCGGCCGGCGGCGGCGTGACGGATGGTGCGTAATAAGCGCGCAAAGCGCTGCGGCTGGTTATCTTTCACCACCACGCCGTGCAGCATTAAATAGCTGTTATCGCTGTTCACCGCCGGCAGGGACAGATGGCCACTGAACCAACTGACGCCGTTATAGACCGGCCGTAACCAGCGCAGCAGGGGCGCATAGCCGCTGACCCGGGTTTGCTTGAACGGCTTCTGATCCCACAAGCTGGCCAGCCCGGTGATGGCGTCGTTTTCACGCAGAATAAACACATCGTTCAGCTGCAGGTTGCGGTAATAAGGGTCGCTGCTGCCGAGGCGGGCAAAGTCATAGCAGGGATAAAATTGCTTGTGCGCCGCCTGTTGGTCAAAAAAGGCCTGCATGGCTGGAATATCGGCGGGCGTGGCCTGGCTGACCTGCGGATCGGCGGGGTTGCGGGTCGGGCGGCGCAGACTGAGCAACCAGGTGATAAAGGAACCGGCCGGAAGATATTGCGGCAGAATATTGCGGCCACTGCCGACGGTGTTCAGGGAGGTCTGGTTATCATCCAGAATCACCGTCTGCATCCATTCATCCTGCATTTGTTGGCGGTATTGGCTGAACAACCGGAACAGTGTACGGCCGCCCTGAAAATCCGGATGAATCCGCAGATCGCTGCCGTAGCGGACGCTGGTTGGCTGACCATTAATAAACACCCGGCGCTGGCCAATACTGAAGGTGCCGATCAGGCCATGGCCGGTTTTCTCCATCACCCAGATGTCTGGCTGTTCAGTACTGATACCAGCGGCGTGGAAATAATCCGGTTGCCGTTCAAAGGTCAGACGGATGCTGCCATCCTGCGGCGTGGCGGCCAGTAATTGCAGCAGCGCCGGCGAGTCGGCCGGCGTGGCGGTGCGGATGACATAACCACTCATGAGGCGACCCGGATTGGTTCGGTGGTGGCGGCTGACAACAGGCTGGCCGCCTGCGGGCACAATAACAGCGGCTCGGCTTTGATATTGCCGGCCACGGCGCCAGCGTCCATGCGCAGCTGGTTATACAGCCCAACGGCGTTATCGGTGAGGATCACCCGGGCCGCATCCAGCTGGCCCAGTTCACGCGCCAGTTGGTAATGAAAATGCTGTGCCAGTTGCTGTTCCAGCTGCGCGGCGGTGCTGTCGGTGTGGGCCGGATCGCCATTGGCCAGCAACACATAGGTAGCACGGGCGAGGCCGTCGGCTGCCGGTACCGCCAGCAGCGATAATGGCTGAATGGGCAAGCTTTGTTGTAAGTCCTGCATGATCTGCAGCGCGCCTTCCGGCGCCATTTTTTCACCGACCAGATCGGTACCGGACAGGCGGCTGATAAAGCGCAGGGTCGGACACTGGTGCAGAAACCCTTCCACTTCCAGCTGATCTTTGGTGCGGTAACGCAGCAGGCCGTTGCCGGTGGTGATAATGGGGCGAACGCGCATCCCGGTCTGTAATTCCCAGCTGTATAACAACTCGCCGTTAGCGAGGTTTTCAAACTCGTAAAAATGGCTTTGCAGTGCCAGCGAATACTGGCCGGCGTAAGGAAAGGTGACTACCCCTTCGGTGGCCCATAGGCCTTTGCCCTGAAATTCTGCATGGCTGAATAACTGCTGCAGTTGTTGCGCCCAGCTGGCTGACGACGAGGTATCCCAGGCGCTGATCAGCGCCAGTTGTGGCCACAGCTGACGGGTAATATTGGCGTTGGGCTGGCCGCTCCAGGCGTGCAGAATGGCGGCGTTGGTACGGTTGCGCGGGGCGCTGAGGAAATTCAGTCCGGCCCGCTCCGCCCCCCACTGGCCCTGTTCCAGCACCTGCGCCACCGCCTTGCGTTGTTGCCCCAGCTGTTCCAGCAGGCTGAGCAGAAAGGTAGGGCTCCACACCGACATCAGCGTCAGGTCGCGGCTGGCACAGAGATAACAGAGAGAGGCAAACAAGGATAATTCCGAGCTGGGCGCCAGCGACACCTGCTCAGGCACCGCCATGGTGTGGCGCATAAACAGGCGCTTCCACCAGGGCAGTAATTGCAGATCATCGTTAACGCTGGCAGCGGCGCTGCGCAGCTCACTCGGTACCCAGGAGAGTGACCAGTAATGCCGGCCGCGGCGGATACCCGGAAAACGCTGGTACAGGTCGGCGACCCAGGGGCTGATGGTCTGATCCAGCTCGTGCAAAAACGCCGGGGTATAAGGGATCCATTTAATCTGCGAGGTTGAACCGCTGGTGGGCTGATAACGCTGGCAGTCTTCGGTGGTCAGGATATGCGTGCCGGACGTGCGCTGGCGATTAATCATAGGCTGCCAGTCTTCGTATTCACTGACCGCGATCCGCTGACGGAATTCATCTGGTGTGGTGGCTTGCGTCAGGCCCAGTTTGTAACCATTTTCGGAGCCGGACACTAACGCCATAATACGCCGGAAACGGGCCTGCTGACTGGCCTGCAGCTGGGTGGCCGCTAGCTCAAAAGTCTGTTGGCTGCGGCGTGTCAGACGATAGGAAATCTGATGCAGAAATTGGGTAAAAAAAGCCATAACGATCACCTTACTGCACGGCGGTAGTACGCCGGCCGGACAGTTGTTTGTGGAAAAACCCCATTAAAGTCCGGGTACATACTTCGCCCACGCACGGCAGTTCGGTGCCGCGTCGCCAGGATGGATTGGTGTCGTCAAAGAAGCGGATGCGGTGATTTTGTTCACGCATATCCACAGTAATATCCGCCACTTCATCTTTCAGGTGCTGGGAATTTTCGCCAAAATCCAGCAGACGATTTTCGCGGTCGTAATAATCTGGAAAAAGTTTTTCACAATACTGGTCAATCACATTCACCAGGCGGGTGTTGTGATGGTTGTGGTTGGGATAATGGCGGAAAAAATTATTCGCCAGCAGCAGATAGGTTTTGTAACCCTTGGAAATCAGTAACCAGAATACTTTGGTGCCGGGTTTGGTCAGTTTTAATTTCAGCATCCGTACGGCAAATGCTTGCTGCAGGGCTTTGTTGCCCCAGTAATCTTTTTCCAGAATGGTATCGCCGCTGAAC
>JAEWQT010000063.1 GCA_023399105.1 Pseudomonadota bacterium
TTAACGGATACGGCTGCGCAAGCAGTGGATGCTAATTTATTGCTGCCGGTGTCGCTGGTTGCGCAAACCGGTACGTTACAGCCAACGGCGGTTAATTCCGGGGTGCTGAATTACGACTTTAATGCCGCCGATCTATGGCGCTATGAAAAATCGCTGAACAGCAAAGTAGCGGAATTTTCACCGCAATTAACACTGGCCATTAATGGCCTGCAGGATGCCGATGCCGTAGTGGCAGATGCGTTTAACTGGCAACCGGCCGCGCCCTTTGTGCTGCGCTATGGCCGTTTGCAGCTGGAGAATGCCTACGGCCCCGAAACTCAGCCGTTAACCCTGCCGGCGCGGGCCGAATACTGGAATGGCAGTCGTTTTGCCGTCAATACGGATGACAGCTGCTGGGGCTACAGCGCTGCCCTGGCCAGCCCGGAAACCAGCGGGCTGACCACGGTTATGGGAAATAATGGTGTCTTGCTGCAGGGGCAGGCGGACATGGTCGAGCTGAGTGCACCGGGGGCGGACAATACCGGCACGGTGCGTATCAATTACGCGGCACCGGTATTTTTGAAGGATGATTTTAACAACACCGACACGCTGGAAAATCCGTCAGGTTTGGCCACCTTCGGGATTTTCCGCGGCCACGACCGGGTTATTTACTGGCGGGAAGTGGGGCGCTGATCAGTCGTCCCCGTCGTGGTCCTGATCATCGTCGTCGTGACCGGCGCCATCCATATTCAGCTCTTTGATTTTCCGGGTCAGGGTATTACGGCCCCAGCCCAGCAGGGCGGCGGCATCGCGGCGGCGGCCGGCGGTATGTTGCAGGGCGGTTTCAATCATAATGCGCTCGAACGCCGGCACGGCGATATCCAGCAGGTTTTTAACCCCGTGGGTTAATTGCTGATCGGCCCAGTAACGCAACGCCTGTTCCCAGTTGCCGGTCGTGTGACTATTCCCTTGTTGATTCAGCAGTTCCGGTGGCAAATCACTGATTAACACGTCGCGGCCGGAAGCCATGACGGTAATCCAGCGACAGATATTTTCCAGTTGCCGGACGTTGCCGGGCCAGTCGAGCGAACTCAAATAATGCTCGGTTTCCGGGCGTAATACTTTAATTTCAGAATTTAATTCTTCGGCGGCGCGTTTCAGAAAATGCGTTAACAGTTTCGGAATATCTTCGCGCCGGTCGGCTAATCTGGGCAGATGAATGCGGATGACGTTCAGACGGTGGAATAAGTCTTCGCGGAAGCGGCCTTCTTTGACCAGGGTTTCCAGGTTCTGGTGGGTGGCGGCAATAATCCGTACATTCACTTTTACCGGGGTGGTGCCACCGACCCGGTAAAATTCGCTGTCCGCCAGTACCCGTAATAACCGGGTCTGGGTGTCCGCTGGCATATCACCGATTTCATCGAGGAATAAAGTGCCGCCATTGGCCTGTTCAAAGCGGCCGTGACGCTGGCCACCGGCGCCGGTAAAAGAGCCTTTTTCATGGCCGAATAATTCCGACTCAATCAGGTCTTTAGGAATGGCCGCCATATTCAGGGCAATAAAAGGCTGTGCTGAGCGCGGGCTGTGCTTATGCAGTGCATGGGCCACCAGTTCTTTACCGGTACCCGACTCACCATTAATTAACACGGTAATGTTGGACTGGGACAGCCGGCCGATGGCGCGGAAAACTTCCTGCATGGCCGGTGCTTCACCAATAATTTCCGGTGTGCTGTCAGCATCGGCTGCTGGCTCCTGCGTAGCACTGAGTTTGGCAAAATGATTCACCGCGCGTTGCAGCAGGCTTACCGCTTCATCCACATCAAAGGGTTTGGGTAAATATTCAAACGCCCCTTGCTGGTAGGACGATACTGCACTTTCCAGATCGGAGTGCGCCGTCATAATAATGACCGGTAATTCCGGATGCGCCTGTTGTGCCTGGCGCAGCAACGCCAGACCATCCAGGCCGGGCATACGGATATCGGAAATAATGGCATCGGGATGCTCGTGCTGCAGCGCCTGCAGTGCCGGTTCTGCCTGTTCAAACACCCGGGTATTCAGGCCTGCCTGTTGCAGGGCTTTTTCCAGTACCCAGCGGATCGATTTATCGTCATCAATAATCCAGACAGTATTCATAATTATTCCAACGGTAAGTAAATGGAGAAGACGGTTTTATTGTCCTGGCTGCTGAACTCAATAATGCCGCTTTTTTGATTAATGATGGACTGAGCGATGGATAACCCCAGTCCTGTACCATCGGCGCGGCCGCTGACCATGGGATAAAAAAGATTTTCGCGCAGTTCCATGGGAATGCCCGGGCCGTTATCGGCGATATCAATTTTGGCCACCAGACGGTGGCGCTGATGGCCAATGGTAAATTGCCGTACCGTACGGGTGCGCAGGCTCAGGGTCGGCTGCTCGATGGCCGGCAGGGCTTCCAGCATGGCCTGCATGGCATTGCGGCTGATGTTCAGCATGGCCTGAATCAGCTGGCCTTTGTCGGCTAATAATTCCGGAATAGACGGATCGTAGTCGCGCAGAATTCGGATACGACCGGCTGATTCGACCTCAATCAGCTGGCATACCCGTTCCAGCACTTCGTGAATATTCACCTGTTCCTGGCGCGGAATCTGGCGCGGGCCTAATAAGCGGTCAACCAGATCACGCAGGCGGTCAGCCTCTTCAATAATAATATTGGTGTATTCCTTTAAACCCGCTGACGGCAGCTCGCGTTCCAGTAACTGCGCGGCGCCCCGGATGCCGCCAAGGGGGTTTTTAATTTCATGGGCTAAACCGCGCACCAGTGAACGGGTGGTTTCCTGGGTGGCAATCAGCTGTTCTTCCCGGCTGATGCGCATCAGGCGGTCGCGGCCCTGCAGTTCGATCAGTAACGAGGGCTTGCGGGTTTCCGGGTGCAGCACCGGGCTGGCGCTGTAATCCAGCGTGATTTGCGTATGGTTGTGCAGATGAATAACGGCTTCGCGCTTGGTAAAAGAGTGATTGCTGCGGATGGCTTCATAGAGTGCCTGGGTCGCCTCATCGGACTCGATGGCCAGATCGGGAAAAAACACCCCCACACCGCGCTTGCCGCTCATTTCCAGCAGAGCTTCGGCGGCCGGGTTCATGTACAGCACGTTCAGTTTACTGTCGAGCAGCAAAATGCCGGTGTTCAGGTGTTCCAGCAGGCGCTGGTTAATGATGGCGCTGGCCAGCATGGCGTTCTCCGTGTGTGGCCGGCCGGTTAGCGGCTGGCCATAGGGGGCTCCTGTGCGGTATCAGCAAAAAACACGCCATAAATACTGGCTGCACAATACTGGGGCTGTGGCAGGGTTTTAATGCCGCGAACAGGCTCAGTAAGGGCTAATGGCGGGCTGGTAATGCACCTTCATAGAGCGTTTCGGAGATAGTTTGCACCAAAATGGTTCTTTGCGTCAGGGGGCGCGGCGCAGTACCGAGGCCCG
>JAEWQT010000153.1 GCA_023399105.1 Pseudomonadota bacterium
CTGTTTGCGTGAACACTGGCAGGGAAACGCCAGTCCGGCCTGAATCAGTCGATCCAGAAACTGCTGGTAGGCCTCGTTGCGCAAGCTCTGATAACGCACCTCGCCATCCCAACGCAGACCGTAGGCATCCAGAATGTGCAGAATGCTGGCGGCCGCAGTCGGGTCTTCACGGGGTGGATCAAGATCTTCAATCCGCACCAGCCAGCGGCCCTGCACGGCGCGGGCGTCCAGATAACTGGCCAGCGCGGCCAGCAGCGAACCAAAGTGCAAAGGCCCGGTGGGCGATGGGGCAAAACGACCGATATAAGAAGAGAGTGCAGACATGGTCAGGCGACCAGAAGGAAGCAATGCCGGCCAGCGACCGGCACCGGACCGGGCTTAAACGCCCAGTTGTTTTTCTTTGATTTCAGCCAGTGTCTTACAGTCGATGCACAGATCGGCGGTCGGACGGGCTTCTAAGCGACGAATACCGATTTCCACACCACAGGCGGTGCAGTAGCCGTAATCGCCTTTGTCGATCAGATCGAGGGTTTTCTCGATTTTCTTGATCAGCTTACGCTCACGGTCACGGGTGCGCAGTTCCAGGTTGAACTCTTCTTCCTGGCTGGCGCGGTCGTTCGGATCGGCGTAGTTGTTCAGCTCGGTCTGCATGTGCTCTTTGGTGCGGTCCACTTCTTCCATCAGCTCCTGCTTCCAGTTGCGCAGGATGCGGGCAAAGTGCTCCAGCTGAGCATCGCTCATGTATTCTTCGTTTTTGCCCATTTCATAGGGAGTGAAATTGGACAGTGCAAATTCTTTATTGTCTTGCGGCATCGCGTTACTGCCTCACCTGGTAAACCGGCTAACGCCGGACATCGGGTCCATGCGCCCGGAGATATGTGCAAATTGCATCCCCGGGCTCCAAATGATAAGGCGGGGAAACTATCAGAGAACCCGGCAGGTGCCAACTGTTTCCGCCGCGATTTGTTGCCGCGCCCGCACCTTCTGGCACAATGCCGGGGTTTTTATCCGGATATTCCGCCATGCAGTCTTCTTCTTTATCCACCCAGCGCAGCGGTAACGAGCGCAGTGCCGACGTCTCTCCCTTTCAGGTGATGGCCATTCTGGCCCGTGCCCAGGCGCTGCAGGCCGAAGGCCGCGACATTATTCATCTGGAAGTGGGCGAACCCGACTTTCCTACGCCGCAGCCGATGATAGACGCCGCCATTGCCGCCATGCAGGCCGGCAAAACCGGTTACACACCGGCGCTGGGCTTACCCGCCCTGCGGCAGAAACTGAGTGATTATTACCGCGACCGCTTTGGCGTGTCGGTCAGCCCACAGCGTATTGTGCTGACGCCCGGCGCTTCAGGCGCTTTATTGTTACTGACCGCCGCCCGCCTGAACCCCGGCGACCAGCTGTTACTGGCTGATCCCGGTTACCCCTGCAACCGGCATTTTGCCCGCATCATGGAAGCGCACGGCCAGTTAGTGCCCTGTAGCGCCGGGCAGAAATATCAGCTCACCGCCGCCGATGTGCGCCAGCACTGGCAACCCACTACCCGTGCCGCACTGGTGGCCTCGCCTGCCAACCCCACCGGCACCGTCTTAACCCCGCAGGAGCTGGCGGAGCTGGCAGCGGCAGTGCGTGAACAGGATGGCGAGCTGTGGGTGGACGAAATTTATCAGGGCCTGAACTACAGCGGCCCGGCGCATACCGTATTGTCGGTGGCCGAGGATGCGGTGGTGCTGAACAGTTTTTCCAAGTTCTTTGGCATGACCGGCTGGCGGCTGGGCTGGGCGGTGGTGCCGGAGCATTGGGTGCCGGTGCTGGATACGCTGGCGCAAAATCTGTTTCTGGCGCCACCGACACCCGCCCAATACGCTGCCCTGGCCGCCTTTGAGCCGGAGACGCTGGCCATTCTGGAAGCGCGCCGGCAGGAACTGGCGCAACGGCGTGAGTACTTACTGCAGGCGCTGCCGGAGCTGGGCTTCCGCCTGCCGGTGGCCCCGGATGGTGCCTTCTATATTTACGCCGACGCCAGAGCCTTCACCCAGGACAGTCTGAACTGGTGTGCACGGGTGCTGGAAGAAACCGGCGTGGCCATTACCCCCGGGGTTGATTTCGGGGCACATGAAGCGGGATCACACGTACGCTTTGCCTTCACCACCCGGCTGGAGCGCCTGCAGGAAGCCGTGCAGCGGCTGCGCGACTGGCTGTGATCTACGATTCGCCGCTGGTCAGTGGGCGCTTACTGAAGCGCTACAAACGTTTTCTGGCCGATGTGCGGCTGGACGATGGCCGTGAAGTGACCGCCCACTGCGCCAACACCGGCTCCATGCTGCACTGCGCCGAACCGGGCAGTCGGGTGTGGCTGCGCGACAGCGCCGACCCGAAGCGCAAGCTGCGCTACAGCTGGGAATGGGTGGAAGTTGCCGGACGCTGGCGCGCCTGCATCAACACCGCCCGTCCTAATCAGCTGGTGCAGGAAGCGCTGCAGCAGGGGCTGGCCGGGCACGGTCCACTGGCATCCCTGACGCTGGGGTATCAGCTGCAGCGGGAACCTAAAGTAGAGGATGGCCGGCTGGATTTCCGGCTGCACAGCCACGCGCACCAGCCGGATATCTGGGTGGAAGTAAAATCCGTTACTCTGCTGAACGACCTGAGCGCGGTTCAGCCCGGCCTGGGGCGCTTTCCCGACGCCGTCACCGCGCGCGGGCTGAAGCATCTGCAACGGTTAATGGCCATCGTCGCCGGTGGTGAGCGGGCACTGTTGTTATTCTGTGCACCCCATGAAGGCATCAACCGCGTACAGGCCGCCGCCGATATCGACCCGGCCTATGCCCGGGCGCTGGCGCAAGCGGCGGCGGCTGGTGTTGAGGTGCTGGCGTTCGGGGTCGATTTTGCTCATGCTGACCAGCAAGCCGGCATGACGCTGTCGCAGCCGCTGCCCGTTGTTATCGAATAATCCCTGAGGAGTTGTTATGAAATTACTGTTACTGGTGTTTGTGCTGGGCTTTGGTCTGGGCGGCTGGCTGGGAATGAACCTCGGTCAGGGCAACGACCTGTTCAGCAATCCTTTTGCTTCCAAAGCCATGGTCGATAACGCCAAAGCCAGCGGCAGCAAACTGCTGCAGCAGGGCAAAGAAACCGTGCAGGAAAAAGCCCCGCAATTACTGGAGCAAGGCAAAGACGCACTGCAGGATGGCAAAGAAGTAGTGAAAGAAAAAGTGCAGGAATTGCAGCAGTAATGTTCAGATGGTGTGCTGCGCTGTCGATGTGTGACCGCTACAGCGCCACCCACACCTCACCATCGCGTTCTTCACATGGCACAGCCTGCAGCGCCTGGCCCTGACAGGGGCCGGAAATACACTGGCCATTCTCGATTACGAACAGCGCGCCGTGCATGGCGCACTGAATTAAACAGCCGGCAGCATCCAGAAACTGATCGTCCAGCCATTCCAGGTTAATGCCCAGATGCGGGCACTCATTGCGGTAAGCGTATACCTTGCCCTGTTTGCGCACGGCAAATAAG
>JAEWQT010000082.1 GCA_023399105.1 Pseudomonadota bacterium
TTATTCACCTTCATTATTATTGTAGGAATCAGCGTAATTCAGCCGAACTTTTGCCCAGTAAACGGCGGGCAATAATCAGCTGTTGAATTTGTTGGGTGCCTTCAAAAATATCCAGAATCTTGGAGTCGCGTGCCCATTTTTCCAGTAATTCGTCCTCGCTGTAGCCCAGTGATCCCAGCAGTTCGACACAGCCCAGGGTAATGGCATTGGCGCTGCGCCCGGCTTTGGCCTTGGCCATGGAGGCTTCTTTGGAATTGGGCATGCCGTTATCCGCCATCCAGGCGGCTTTCAGGGTCAGCAGGCGCGCCGCTTCCCAGTCTGCTTCAAAGCGGTACAGCTGCGCTTCCAGATGGCTGGTGTTGTTCAGGGCGTGGCGATAGTGCGCGGTCAGCCCGTACTCTTTCAGAATCTGCCAGGTGCGATCCAGCGCAGCTTTGGCCACACCAATGGCCATGGCGGCCACCACCGGACGGGTGTTATCGAAGGTTTGCATCACCCCGGCAAAGCCCTGTTCAGGGTTAATGTCCGGGCTGCCGAGCAGGTTGGCGGCCGGCACCCGGCAATCGGTAAAGGTAATGGCAGCGGTGTCAGAAGCTTTGATACCGAGTTTCTTTTCCAGCCGCACCACGTCCATGCCGGGCGTGCCTTTTTCCACCACAAAAGATTTGATGGCGGCGCGGCCGATATTACGGTCGAGGCTTGCCCACACCACCACGGCATCGGCACGCTCGCCGGAGGTTACGTAGATTTTTTCGCCGTTCAGAATGTAATGATCGCCATCTTTAACGGCGGTGGTGCGGATGGCGGCGGAATCGGAACCGCAGCCCGGTTCGGTAATGGCCATGGCGGCCCATTTTTTACCAAAACGCTCGAATTGTTCGGCGTTAGCCACCGCCGCAATGGCGGCATTACCCAGGCCCTGACGGGGCAGGGTTAAGGATAAACCCACATCGCCCCAGCACAGTTCCTGCAGCCCCAGCACGGTGGACATATTGGTGCTGTTTACAATCCCATCGGCGTGCTTTTTATCCTGTTTTAATTTGCCGGCACCGGCCCCTTCACCCAGGGTGCCGTCGTTCATGCCATCCATAATGGCGGCCAGCATATCCAGTTCCACCGGGTAGGCGTGTTCATGGCGGTCGTATTTGCGCGAAATGGGGCGGAAGACGTTTTCCGCTACCTGCCGCGCCTGGTGCACCAGCGGGCGGAATTTTTTCGGAATTTCCAGATTCAGCATGGTCATTGTCCTTACAGGTGCAGGCCGCTGTGGATGCAACCCAAAATGCGCAAATCGCGGTACCAGCGTTCGGCCGGATGCTCTTTGGTGAAACCGTGGCCGCCAAGTAATTGCACGGCGTTGGTGCCGATTTCCATGGCTTTTTCGGCGCATAAAATGTGCGCAAGGTACGCTTCGCGGTGAAATGCTTTGCCCTGTTCCGCCAGTGCCGCGGCGCGCCAGGTAAGCAGGCGCATGGATTCCAGCTCAATGGCCATATTGGCCAGCACAAAGGCCACCGACTGGCGGTGGCTGATGGGCTCACCAAAGGCTGTGCGTTCGTTGCAGTAGGGAATCAGATAATCGAGCGCCGCCTGACAGGTGCCGGTGGCCAGGGCGCACCAGTGCAGCTGACCCAGATCGAGAAAATCGCGGTAATGAAAATCGCTGTGCTCACCCCCCAGCAGGGCGTTGTGGTCGAGTTTGACGTTGTTCAGCGTCAGGGTACCGGTTGCCGCCGCGCGCAGCCCCATGGCGGGCTGAGCGTTAAAACTCAGGCCCTGGCTGCCGGCCGGCACAATAAACAAGCGCGGTTTGCCCTGATATTGCGCCGCCACCAGATACAACTGGGCATTGCCGCCCAGCGGCACCAGGGTTTTTTCACCGTTCAGGGTAAAGCCTTTGCGCTGGCTGACGGCCGTGCAACGGAGTTTGTCGGCGCTGAACAGCGGGTGCTGTTCCTGCACTGCAATGGCCGCCTGCAGCGGTTGTTCGCCCAACCATAGGGGCAACCATTGTTGTTGCTGTTGTTGGGTGCCCCAGCGTACCAGCGCATTGGCCACCGCCACCGGGGCGAGGGTGGCAAAGGCCAGTGATAAATCGCCCCAGGCCAGTTCTTCGGCAATGATGGCGCTGGTGGTCGGGCTGTAACCGCTGGCAGCGCCGCCCATGGATTCGGGCACGGCAAAAAGATTCAGCCCCAGCGCCATGGTGTCCTGCAGGTACGTGGCCGGCAGAACACAGGCTTCGTTAGCGTCTGCTGCCAGCCCGCGCACCACGTCGCTGGCGTAGGCGCGCACGCTGTCTTTAATCATCTGCTGTTCGTCGGTGAGGCTTAAATCAAACAGCTGTTTTTCGCGGCTGTTAGGCAGGCGTTCACCGGGCGTGGGATCGGGCTTCTGGCGCTGTTGCAGCAAGTTACCGGCGAAGCGGAAGCCGGCGCGGGTGGATAAATAGGCGATACGCTCAACGGGTTTGCGCAGACCATACTTTTCTGCCCAGCCGCTGCCGGCAAAGCGGCTGGCCAGCCGCAAGCCCATGCCCTGAAGGTCCTGTGCCATAAAAAACTGTCTCGGTCATTATTTTTATGCGCCGAGGGTGTCGGATTCATAACTCAATAGCATTGGCAGCAGTGGCCAGGGACGGTGGGCGGTTCGGTCAGTCGGCCACGCTCAGGCAGCGTTGCAGACTGTGCCGGCAAGCCTGTAATACCGCCAGGCCAATGTGTTCACCGGCGCGGGTATGTTTACCGCAGAACGCCAGTGCCGGAGTGTCAGCGCTGGCCGGTGGGCAGATCACGGCGTGGCTGTCGGTGCCGGTGCCGCTGGCGGGCAGGCCGGATACCGGGCTGAGCAGGTTAAGATCACGGATGGCCGTCACCTTGGCTTCGGTCAGCTGAATTAAGGCTTCGGCCATGGCCGCCGGGGTTAACGGCTGGTGCAGCAGCAGCCAGATATTAATAGTACCGGCCCGCGGCGGTGCATCAGCCCGGTCGCCGGCGCGGCGTAGATTGGCCAGCCCGGCGGTAACCCAACATTCGGCCGTAACATCCGCATCACCGCTGCGGGCATAACCCAGTGATTGCATGGAGGCGGCGGTCATCATGCCGCAGCAGGGTGCGGTTAAGTGCAGTTGCTGTGCCCGTTGTTGCAGGGTTTCGGCGGCCGGTGGCCAGGGCGGTGGGGCATTGGCATCGACGCGCAGATTCAGCAAACTGCGCGCGGTACTGAAACCGCCATTGAGGACGGCGGAGCTGAGAATTGGCCAAAGTCCGGGCAGGCGCAGGGCAATGAAATCAGGCTGATGCAAAAACTCTATGGCGTGGCGGTTGGGTGCCGGCCGGTCTGTCGTTATCATAGGGGCTGTTTACCACGTCCCGTTACAGGAAACACCATGCTGACGTTATTGTCGCCGGCGAAAACGCTGGATTTTGACACGCCACCGGTTATCACAACAGCCACCCAGCCCGGATTTACCGATGATTCGGCGGCGCTGGTGGATATTCTCAAAGGCTACTCCCCGGATCAGCTGGGCGCGTTAATGAAACTCAGCCCGGCGCTGGCGCAACTGAACGTGCAGCGTTTTCACGACTGGCGTTTGCCGTTTACGGCGGCGAATGCCAAACAAGCCATTCTGGCCTTTAAGGGCGATGTGTATACCGGTCTGGATGCCGATACCTTAACCGCGCAGCAACTGGCATTTGCCCAGCAACACGTACGCATTTTAAGCGGCTTGTATGGAGTGTTGCGGCCGCTGGATTTAATGCAACCGTACCGGCTGGAAATGGGTACCAAGCTGGCGAACCCGCAGGGGAAAGATTTATACGCCTTCTGGGGCGATAAAATCACCGCAGCGCTGAATGCTGAACTGGCGCAGCAACAGGCCAGCGTGGTGGTAAACCTGGCCTCCAATGAATATTTTGGTGCGGTCAAACCAAAACAGCTGCAGGCGCAGCTGATTACGCCAGTATTTAAAGATGAAAAAAATGGTCAGTACAAAATCATCAGTTTTTACGCCAAAAAAGCCCGTGGCCTGATGACCCGCTGGATCATTGAACAGCAGCTGGATTCACCGGTCTTATTGACCGATTTTAACGTTGCCGGTTATCGCTTCAGTGAAGAAGATTCCCGTGGCGACACCCTGGTATTTAAACGAGCAGAGAAGGATATCCCTCATGCGTAAACTGATGTTGGTGGTAGCGGGTCTGGCTACCTTGTTATTAAGTGGTTGTGTGCTGGCGCCGCAAACCATTTCCCTGGCCGAACAGGCTGATATTCAGGGCGTGACCTCACCGGGCCGTGAGGCGCTGGTTCGGGTGGTGGATGAGCGAGAGGTTGGTTTTGATGTGCTGGGCCACCGCGGCGGCCGGGCACCGGAAAACTCGCCGTTACTGGCCGATAAACCCCTGACCCAGGCGTTAACCGCGCGCTTACAAAACAGCCTGGCGGCGTTAGGTTTTGGCGCCGTCAACGACCCGCAACCGCTGCGGGTGCAGCTGACCGTGGAAGAGTTTCTGTACCAGTGCAACGAAGGCATTATCGTCAACGAATGCAGTATCTCGATGCGTTTTCAGGTAACCGTTATGGACGGTGAGAAAACCTTTACCAAGCCCTATGGCCTGAATGAAATGCGGTCGCTGGCGACCTCGCCGGTGAAAGAATACAGCCAGCAGTGGGTGAATGATGCGCTCGGACGGCTGTGGTCTTATATGTTCAATGACGCTGAACTGAAGCGTTCTTTAGGGGTTATTTAACCGGCAGCCTGCCGGGCTGGATTTTCAGCCTTGCCGGGCTGGTTTAGCTGCCACTGCGTGGCAGCTTGTGGGAGCGGGCCATGCCCGCGAATCCAGCGCTGCGCGCTGGCCCTGGCCGTCACTGCGTGACGGCTTATGCGGGCTGCGCCCGCTTTCACGGGGCTTCGCCCCTGTACCCCAATGCAAGGGGAGGTATCCCCTTGCGAACCCCTCTGGCCCGCGTTCCAGCTAATCCTTGTTGAAAAAATCCGCTAACGCCCACGGATCGTAAGGTACATCCTGTACCACGATCCTTGCCCGGAATCATCCGGGCATGGCTACCGGTTTTTTTCACCTGCGGGCTGGCCCGAATGGGCTGGAACAACCCCAGCGGCTTACGCCGGCATGGTTTTATTGGGCGCGCTGCGCGCGCAAAACTCAAAAACCAAAAACCAAAAACCAAAAGAAAAAATCCGGCCGCAGGCCGCATCAGATTTTCAATTTGCTGCGGTTTTTCCCGGCCCATTCGTTCCAGCCCGAAGTTTGGCAAAGCCAATAGCATCGTTTGGATGACTCCAAACGAGCGGGTAGGGGCATGGATGCCCCTTGGCCGCGTATGCTCAATTGGCTTTGGTAAACGAGGATTAGCTGGAACGCGGGCCAGAGGGGTTGGTAAGGGGATTCCTCCCCTTACATTGGGGCGCGGGGGCGGAGCCCCGCAATAGGCCAGTCGCGGCAGCGGCGGCCGTATCAGCCCATCGGGCTGACAGCCTGCAAGGCTGAAAACAGCCAGCGCGCAGCGCTGGTGTCACGGGCATGGACCGGTTTTTGCTCCTGCAAAACCGGCATTCACACCATCCATGGCGATTCCCGTTCCCACAGAAGCCAACCAGCCCGTCAGGGCGGGCATACCGAACCAGCGCTCAGGCGCTGAGTTTTTCCAGTGCTTGAATAAAGCGCTCCTGCTGCTGCAGGTCAGCATTGACCTGCAGCCACCGCTGCAGCAATTGTTGCATTTCCTGCCGGGCATCTAAGCCCTTGCCGAGGCCGTCGGCCAGCCGCTGTACCTGCAGTTCCATGCGGCGCGCTTTGGCGCTGTCGGGGCTGGGCTGGTCGGCCAGAATTTCCATCAGAATGCACAGGTCAGCAGCGGAAGCGCTGCTGTCCGGCTGCTGCGCGCGGGCTTGTTCAAACCATTCAGCCGCAATGCCCTCCGGCAGTGGCAGGGCGCAGGCTTGCTGCCACTGGGCGTCGTCACCGCGCAGGTGTTGCAGGCGGGCGAACAGGCCAGCACGGCGTTGTTGCTGTTCCTGCTGCTGCTGTGCCTGTTGTTGCTGCTGACGCTGTTGTTCGCTGTCCTGCAGTTGGCGTAATAAACGCTGCTGAGCGGATTTCGGCAGGTTCAGCGCCTGCAGCTGGCGGCGCGCATCGTTGATGGCGTGGCGGGCGGCGTTGGCATCGTCGGGCAGTTCGGCCAGCAGTACCGCAACCTGTTGTTCGGCCTGTGCCACCACTTCGCTCAGTTCGGCTTTGCGCACTTCGCGCTGTTCGTCCATGCGGGCGAAGACGGCGTCGCAGTGTTTGCGGAATTGCTGCCACAGTTTCTGGTCCGGCTGACGCGGGGTAACGCCGACGGCCTTCCACAGTGCTTGCAGCTGTTTGACCTGCTCGGCGGCACCGCGCAGGTCATCGGTATGGGTCAGCTGTTCGGCTTGTTGTACCAGGCCCTGTTTGGCGGCCAGATTGCGGTCGTATTCCTGTTTCAGATGGCCGTAAATGCGGTCACAAACCGCATTGAAATCGTCCTGCGTGGACTTGTGCAGATGACGCTCCACCGGGCCGTAAGTGCGGAACGCATCGCGGGCGGTATCCAGGGTTTTCTGCACGGCTTTCCAGTCGGCATTGGCCCAGTCCAGGGCTTGTTCGTAATGGTCCAGCTCCTGAATCAGTTGCTGGCGCAGCTGCACAAAGCGCTGCCGTTGTTCGGCCTGTTCGGCAAACCAGGCCCGGCAGGGTTCAAAGGCCTGATCGCCGGCTTGCTGGAAGCGCTCCCACAGGTCGTGGTCGGCGGCCAGTCCGGACAGGGTTTTCCATTCTTCCTGCAGGGTATGAATTTTGTCGGCCAGTAAGTCAGGGGCCAGTTCGGCGCCGATTAAGGCTTCCATGGCTTCCAGCAGGTTTTCTTTTTTCGGGCGGGTGGCAAAGCCGGCCCAGTCACGCATTTCCTGCAGGCGGGTATTCAGTGCCCGTAAACGACGCTGCAGCGGCGCAGCACTTTGGTTATCCAGCTGTTTCAGCTGTTGCTGAATCTGTTGATTCAGTTTGCCGGCGTCTTTCACCTGGCCATTGTTCAGCGCCTGTTCCAGAGCCGTTAACTGCTCGGTGACCTGCTGCTGACGGGATTTCTGTTGCGCCTGCTGCTGATGCTCCTGCCCGCGTAATTCGTGCATACGCTGCAGCAGTTGCTGATACCAGCCGGGCTGAGCCACGCCGGCCGGCCAGCTCATGTTTTGTAACCACTGGCTGCCTTGTTGCAGTTGTTGCGCCAGGCTGGCGGCATCACTGTGGCTTTGGCTTAACCAGGAGCTTAAGTCCACCGCAACGCTCTGATATTGCTGCAGGCTGTTAACAATGCTGCGCAGTTGCTGCAGTTGTTGTTCTACCTGCCGCCCGGTTTCCAGCTCTGGCTTGTGCTGACGCAGGCTGTTATCCCACTGTTCCTGCAACGACGGCAGTTGGGTTTTTAAGGTCTCAGCATCGGTCTGAGCGGCATCCTGCAGCAGCTGGCTGAGTTGCTGCTGAATCTGCTGTTGTTGCTGAGCGGCGGCTTCGCGGGCGGCGGCTTCGGCCTGCCGGCGGGCTTCTTCGTCAGCGTGTTGTTGCAACAGCGCACTGGCGCTGGCCAGTTCGGCCTGCATCGCGCTGACGGTGGCGGCATCGGCGTCGGCCTGCAGCTCGGGCCATTCTTTCTGCAGCAGTTGCAGCTTGCCGTTAAATTCCGGGTGGTAGCCAATTTTGTTCAGGTAACGGGCCTGGGCCAGTAACTGTTCAATGCGTTGCTGGCGGGCTTGCTGTTCCTGTTCGCTGGCGCGCAGGGCAGCCAGGCGTTCTTTGCACAGGCGGAACACGGCTTTGTCTTTGCTTTTGGCCTGTTGCTGCAGCTGTTGCAGTAAGTCGCGGTCGTGAATACCTTCCGCTGCCGCCAGCCGCACCTGCGCCACACTGTGCTGCATGGCCAGGGGCAGACGCTGTTGTTCGGTGCTCAGACGGGCTAACCCCTGCAGGGCAACGCTGGCATCGGTAACGGTCAGAAGCCAGTCGGGCAGCTGGGCGGCCGGAATGCTGTCGGGGTTTGCCGGTGCGGCGGCCGGAGCCGGGGTTTTGTCCTGGCGTGGTTCGTTTTTAGGTTGTTTTGCCCGGAAAATCTTACTGAAAAATGCCATGGTATCCGTCCAGCGATGGGAGAAAAAACGCGCCCCATTGTACCCACCAGCCCCGAATAAGGAAGGGGCAGGCCAATGACGGCGCAGGGCAGACGAATCCGCCGGGCTTATGGTAAAGTCTGGCGCAATTCTGCTGCGCAACGGTGGGCGGCGGGACACAACAATAAAAAAATACTCACCATAATCGCGGGGATCTGTATGAACATTTTCCGACTCGGGCTGTTGTTCAGCCTTATCTGGCTGACCGGTTGCGCCTCCATGGGCATTGGTTCACGGTCCATGGATGAACTGACGCAGCAGTACACCAATCAGCAGTCACGTTTTGTGAATATTGACGGCCTCAATATTCATTACCAGGATGAAGGCCAGGGGCCGGTGCTGGTATTGCTGCACGGTGTGGCTTCTTCATTACACACCTGGGATGGCTGGGTAGAACAGCTGCAGCCGCACTACCGTATTATCCGGCTGGATTTACCCGGCCATGGGTTAACCGGGCCGGATGTAACACGCAAACGTTACGACATCGGTTACATGGTGGACACGCTGGATACCTTTTTAACCCGGCTGAATATTGAAAAAGCCCATCTGGCGGGTAATTCGCTGGGCGGTTATATCAGCTGGAAATATGCGGTACAGCATCCGCAACGGGTCGACAAGCTGATTCTGGTCGATGCCGCCGGTTACCCGCAGGACATGCCCTTTATTATGAATCTGGCGTCCTTACCGGTAATTGGTGAAATGAGCCAGCTGATGATGCCGCGCTTTATGGTCGGTAATAATATTAAAGCGGCCTATGGCGACCGCGATAAAGTGAGCAGCCAGCTTGTGCGCCGTTACCACGATCTGACCTTGCGCAAAGGCAACCGTAAGGCACTGGTGCAGGTGTTCCGCACCATGAAAGAACAAAGCCGCAACCCGCAGCTGGGGGATGAGGTAAAACAGATTAAAGCCCCGACCCTGCTGATGTGGGGTGAAGATGATGACTGGGTGCCGCTGGATGTACTGGCACAGTTCCGCCGCGATTTACCGGTGGCCAGTGTGGTGACGTACGAAGGGGTTGGGCATTTGCCGATGGAAGAGCTGCCGGTACAGAGTGCCCGCGATGCACATATTTTTCTGCAGACCGGCCAGTTCTTTTCCATGCCGGTGAGTATGGGTAATTAATAAAGCCTCTGCATGGGCGGGGGCCTGAGGAACAGCGTTTGAACAGTATTGTCTGGTACGACTACGAAACCTTTGGTGCTCAACCCGCCTGGGATCGCCCGGCGCAGTTCGCGGCGATCCGCACCGATGAACAGCTGAACGAAATTGAAGAACCGGTCGAGATCTTCTGCCGTCAGGCGGACGATTATTTGCCGCATCCGCAGGCGGTGCTGATTACCGGCATCGTGCCGCAGGACTGCCAGAGCAAGGGCGTGAACGAACACGAATTTATGCGTCGCATTAATGAGGTGTTCAGCGTGCCCGGCACCTGCAGCGCCGGCTATAACAGCATCCGCTTTGATGATGAATTTACCCGCTATGGCCTGTACCGCAATTTCCTTGACCCTTATGCGCGCGAGTGGCAGGGCGGTAATTCGCGCTGGGATCTGCTCGATGTGGCCCGCTGCGCCTATGCGTTGCGCCCGGACGGTATTGAATGGCCGCGCAATGAGCAGGGCCGTATCAGCTTTAAGCTGGAATTATTAACCGCCGCCAACGGCCTCGACCATGGCAAGGCCCACGACGCGGTGTCCGACGTGCGGGCCACCATTGCCCTGGCGCGGCTGCTGCGCGACCGCCAACCCAAACTGTTTCAGTATTTATATGGCCTGCGCCGTAAAGAGGCCGTAGCGGACCTGATTGATGTGAATAACCACAAACCACTGGTGCATATTTCCGGTATGTACCCGGTGGAGCAGGGCTGTATGACCGTGGTGGTACCACTGTGCTGGCACCCCAGTAATAAAAATTCGGTGATTGTGTGGGATTTGCAGCACGATCCGGCGCAGCTGGTGGGGTTAAGCGCCGAGCAGATTCAGCAACGGTTGTTTGTGAAAAATGCCGATCTGACCGAAGGCCAGAGCCGCTTACCGCTGAAAGAAATTCATATTAATAAATCGCCGGTGCTGGCACCGGCCAAAACCTTAACCCCGGAGCAGGCCGAACGCTGGGCCATCAGCGGTGAGGTATTGCGCCAGCATTTAGCCAGCCTGAAAAACGGCCCGGATTTAACCGCTGTGTTGCAGCAGGTATTTTCCGGCCGGGAGTTTGCCCCGGCCACCGATGTCGACGTGCAGCTGTACGATGGGTTTTTCCCGCCTGCCGATAAACAAGCCATGCAGGCGGTGCATCAGCTGTCGCCCTGGGATCTGGCCGACTGGCCGGCGCCCTTTAAAGACAAGCGGGGAGAGGAAATGCTGTTCCGCTTCCGCGCCCGCAATTACCCCGATACCCTCAACGAAACCGAGCGTGAACGTTGGGAACAACACCGGGTTGCCCGGCTGCTGCACAATAACCCCGACTCGCCGCTGCTGAACTTTGAACGCTTTGCTCACGAGCTGCAGCAGGCCGCCCAGCAGGTAATGGATGACCCGGTTAAACTGCAATGGGTGCAGGATTTACAACTGTACGCAGAATCGATTTATCCCTTTGAGGCCTTTTAAGGCCTTTAAAGGCCTCTTTACGGTCAGGTTTAGGCCTTTTCTAAGCCGTCTTACCTACAACCTTAGTGGAGTTTTAAGACTAAGGTGTAGGGTTCTTTGCTCGCTTCATTCCTTGCTCTTCTTTACTGTTCTCGGCTTCTGAAAATAACTCACAACAGGAAGCATATTCATGGCTATTGAACGTGAATACGGTGCCGAACAGCCTTACTGGCCGGCTGGTCCCTTCAAGATCCGTTTGCCCTTTATCCACTACCGCTGGGAATGGCCGGAAGCCATGCAGGCGATGGTTATGTTCGTGGTCAGCCTGGCCATGATTCCATTGCTGGAAAAATACCTGGGTATGCCTTACGAAGCCGCACTGGCCTTCACCTTTATTGCTGGTATCGGTTACCTGTTGCCGGCGTTGCTGGGTGTACCGCTGGTGCCGGGCTGGATTACGCCGGCGATTCCGGTCGTTATTCTGTTCCTCAGTGCCTTTGAACCGGGTCCTGAAGCCATCAAAGCCATGTTTGCCCTGCAAATTCTGGTTACCCTGATCTTCCTGATTCTCGGCCTGACTGGCTGGGGTGCCAAGCTGGTTAAGGTAATTCCGAACTCACTGAAGGCCGGTATTATTATCGGTGCCGGTATCGCTGCCATGATGGGCGAGCTGAAAGCCGGTGGTCGTGTGGATAACACCCCGATCTCATTGATCGTCGGCTCCGTATTATCTGCCTACATTCTGTTCTCCATGTCGTTTAAAAACATTCTGGAGCAGTCTGCTATCGCCCGTAAAATCGCCAACTTCGGTATGGTTCCGGGCATGATTCTGGCCATGATCGTGGGTTGGAGCGTGGGTGAATACCCGCTGCCGGATATCCAGTGGGGCATTACCCAGCCGGATTTCGGCCTGATGGCGCAATACCTGGTATTTAACCTGGGTTTCCCGGGCTGGGATGTATTCCTGCTGGCGATTCCGACCGCCCTGATCGCTTATGTTATAGCCTTTGGTGACATCATTGTGGGCTTCACCCTGTGTGAGCGTGTTGACCAGGTGCGTAAAGACGAAGTGATTGAAACCAACGTTAACCGCGTACACACCGTGACTGCGATCCGTAACGCCATCCATGCTTTCTTTGCGCCGTGGCCGGGTCTTGCCGGCCCGCTGTGGACTGCGGCGCACGCGACGGTGGCTGAGCGTTATGCCATGGGCCGTAAAGCCATGGACTCTATCTACAGTGGTGGTGGTACTTTCTGGATTATGGGTATGATTGCGGTCTTTATTCTGCCGCTGGTCAGCATCTTCAAACCGGTACTGCCGATTGCCCTGTC
>JAEWQT010000085.1 GCA_023399105.1 Pseudomonadota bacterium
TTTCAGAAGCGAATTCGGCAACCAGGTCACCCACTTCACTGAACTCGCCCAGCGACAGATCAAAACCGGCAGTCACGTTAACCAGAATGCCGCGGGCACCCTGCAGATTAACATCTTCCAGCAGCGGGCTGCGGATAGCGCGTTCAGCGGCTTCACGGGCACGGTTCTCACCACGGGCAACACCGGTACCCATCATCGCCTGACCCATTTCGGACATCACTGTGCGCACATCAGCAAAGTCGACGTTGATCATACCCGGACGGGTGATCAGATCGGCAATACCCTGTACGGCACCCTGCAATACATTGTTCGCTTCTTTAAAAGCATCCAGCAGGGAGGTGTTTTTACCCAACACTGCCAGTAATTTTTCGTTCGGAATGGTGATCAGTGAATCCACATGCTCAGCCAGATGCTTCAAACCCTGATCAGCAACCAGCATGCGTTTTTTACCTTCAAACGGGAAAGGACGGGTAACTACAGCCACCGTCAGAATACCCATTTCTTTGGCCACTTCGGCCACCACAGGCGCACCACCGGTACCGGTACCACCACCCATTCCGGCCGTGATAAAGACCATGTCGGCACCTTTCAGTGCTTCGGCAATACGCTCACGATCTTCCAGAGCAGCCTGACGGCCCACTTCCGGATTTGCGCCGGCGCCCAATCCTTTGGTTAATCCATTACCCAATTGAATAATGGAGCGTGAACTCACGTTACGCAGGGCCTGGGCATCGGTATTGGCACAGATAAAATCCACACCTTCAATATCATTAGCCACCATGTGCTGCACGGCGTTACCACCGCCACCACCAACACCTACAACTTTAATAACTGCAGACTGCTGCAGATCATCGGCAAGTTCGAACATATCCCCTTCTCTTTGCTGAGACATAGCGTATCTCCTTAGCGCGCTGGTTATTATTTAATCTTAAAAATTGACTTTAATCCAATCTTTTATCCGCGATAAATAACTTTCCTGATGTTCTTCAATCGGCATATTTTTGCGGCTGTTCGTCTGTTGCTGAGCAGCAAACATGAGCAAGCCAACACCCGTTGAATAAATAGGATTATTGATCACGTCGGTGAGACCACTTACCCCTTGCGGACGAGCGAGCCGGACCGGCATATGAAAAATTTCTTCAGCCAGTTCCACCACGCCTTCCATCTTGGCAGTACCACCGGTTAAGACGATGCCGGCAGCCACCATATCTTCAAAACCACTGCGACGAAGTTCGGCCTGAATAAGGGTAAATAATTCGTCGTAGCGTGGTTCAACCACCTCGGCCAGCGACTGCCGTGATAAATCACGCGGTGGCCGGTCGCCAACACTGGGAACCTTGATGGTTTCATCGGCCTTGGCCAGTTGTGTTAACGCACAGGCGTATTTGATTTTAATTTTTTCCGCATGCTGAGTAGGGGTACGCAATGCCATGGCAATGTCATTGGTTACCTGATCACCGGCAATCGGAATAACGGTGGTATGACGGATAGCACCTTCGGTAAAAATAGCGATATCCGTAGTACCACCACCGATGTCCACCAGGCAGACGCCCAGTTCACGCTCGTCGTCCGTCAGTACGGCATAACTGGAAGCCAGCTGTTCCAGGATGATGGCGTCGGTCTGCAAACCGCAGCGCTGCACACAGCGTTCAATATTCTGGGCCGCATTAACCGCACCGGTCACCAGATGCACCTTGGCTTCCAGGCGCACACCGGACATACCAATGGGTTCTTTGATACCTTCCTGATTATCCACCACATATTCCTGCGGCAGCACGTGCAGAATGCGCTGGTCCTGCGGAATAGCAACGGCCTGGGCGGCATCGATAACCCGTTCAATATCCGCCGGTGTTACTTCCCGGTCACGCACCGCCACAATGCCATGCGAATTCATGGACTGAATATGGCTGCCGGCGATACCAGCGTACACCGAATGAATGGTGCAACCGGCCATCAGTTCTGCTTCTTCCACAGCACGACGAATGGACTGCACTGTGGATTCAATATTAACCACCACGCCTTTCTTCATGCCACGGCTGGGATGGGAACCCAAACCGACAATTTCGATTGTGCCATCGACACCCATTTCGCCAACGATGCAGACGATTTTTGAGGTGCCGATATCCAGGCCAACCAGCATCTTTTTTTGTTGTACCGGATTCATCATCCCATCTCCTGATCGCGGTGCCAGCGTATCGCTGCACCTTTTCCGTAACGTAAATCCACTGCTTGCACTTTTTCCTGTGGCAGACGCGCCAACAAAGCCGCCAGCCGCATAACCCGTTCTTCAAAATACTGACGGCCAAATTCCACCTGCCAGCCATTGGTCAGTTGTGTCCGCACCGCACCGGTAGCAGCAATATGCAGATGCTCCACCCGTACCGATTGACCAGACAACACCTGCTGAATACGGCGGAAATAACGTACCGCCTGTTCAGCCTGAGCCGGATTGCCCTGCATCCGGGTCAGTCCAGCAGTCTCTAATCCTGTCGGCACTGCACTGAGCATGCCACTGGCACTGAGCAGCTGATCGTTATTCCACAACGCCACCGGCACATCTTCATACAACCGGATATCCAGCGTACCAGGCCAACGCTTGCGTACGTTTACCTGCAACACCAGCGGCAACGCCTGCAACTGCTGATGAACTTTTTCCACATCCAGCGAAAAAAAACTTTCACCATTCACCCAGGCTAACTGGCGGGCAATGTCATCGGCCTGCCATACCGACAACCGGCCACCGACATCGAGCGCAGTGACCGGCCAGCTCTGATAGCCCCAACGCATACCGGCAACCAGCGCCGATACCAACACCGGCAATAACAACCATTGCCAGCGGATATTCAGCTGCGGCAACCGCCACTGCCGGGCAGGTTTCGCCACCGGCCGGGGAGTTGCACCGCGCGGAAGATCCGGCTTTTTCTTAGCCACGGTTACGATCCTTCGCTTCCTGCAATAACGCCGTTACCAACTGCGGAAATTCCATGCCAGCCGCCCGGGCTGCCATTGGCACCAGACTGTGATCGGTCATACCCGGTGCGGTGTTGGCTTCCAGCAACCAGAAATTACCCTGCTGATCCTGCATGACGTCGATCCGCCCCCAGCCCTGACAGCCGAGCACGTCAAACGCGCGCAACGCCAGCTGTTTTAACTCGGTTTCTTTTTCCGGCGACAAACCACAGGGCAACAGATACTGAGTATCAGTGGCCTGATATTTGGCGTCATAATCGTAAAACTCATGAGTGGTTTTCAGCTGAATCGGTGGCAGCGCTTCACCATTAACAATAGCGACGGTAAATTCAGCCCCCTGCACCCAGCGCTCCGCCAGCACTAATGCATCAAACTGACTGGCGTAGGCAAAACTTTCCTGTAATTCGGTGGCGTTATGCACTTTGCGCATACCAATACTGGAACCTTCACGCGCCGGTTTCACAATGGCATCGGCTTGCAGTGCGATAATTAATTCATCCCAGTCACTGTTCTGCTGTAATAAAAACGCCGCGGGTGTCGGCAAGCCGGCCGCCGTCCAGATCAGTTTGGTACGCCACTTATCCATCGCCAGCGCCGAAGCCATAACACCGCTGCCGGTATAAGGTTTATCCAGCCACTCCAGCACCCCTTGCAGGGTTCCGTCCTCTCCGCCGCGGCCGTGCATGGCAATAAATGCCACATCAAATTCGGCATCGGTGAGCTGGTTAACTGCATGGCCCTGAATATCAATGGCGAACACATCCGCCTGCACCGATTGCAACGCCTGCAACACGGCCTGACCACTGCGCAACGACACCTCGCGCTCGGCTGAATTTCCGCCCATCAGAACGGCAATTTTTCCCAGTGCCGCCACACTCATAGCTGAACCTCGGTTAACCATTGCGGTAATTGTTGTGCCATATTCTGCGCCAATGCGCCGACATCACCGGCACCCTGCATTAATAATAAATCGCCCGGCCGCAACAGAGTTTTCAGCGGCCCTTCCAGAGATTCGTCACGACCAATAAACACCGGATCCAGTTTGCCGCGCTGACGGATACTGCCGCACAGGGAGCGACCATCGGCACCGGCAATGGCTTTTTCACCAGCGGGATAAACTTCCAGCAATAACAGCACATCGGCGTTGGCCAATACCCGCACGAAATCTTCGTATAAATCGCGGGTGCGGCTGTAACGATGGGGCTGAAATACCATCACCAGACGCCGCTCCGGAAAGCCTTTACGGATAGCATCAATGGTGACTTCCAGCTCTCGCGGATGGTGACCGTAGTCATCCACCAACATGACGTCGCGCTCACCAAAGGGGTATTCACCCAGTACAGTAAAGCGACGGCCAACGCCGGAAAATTTTTCCAGGGCGCGGACAATATCCGCATCCGCCACCCCTTCATCGTCGGCAACAGCAATGGTAGCCAGCGCATTCAGAACATTGTGCTGACCCGGCATCCGCAGCGTAATTTGCAACGGCGCCCGCCCTGCCGGACGAAGAACAGTAAAATGTGTGAACAACCCCTGCTGACGCAGATCGGTAGCGCGGTAATCGGCGTCTTCAGCAAAGCCGTAAGTAATGGTCTGACGGCTGATGCGGGGTAATAATTCGCGCACCACCTCATCGTCGATACAGACCACCGCCAGACCATAAAATGGCAGGTTATGCAGAAAGTCGATGAAGGTATTTTTCAGCGTTTCAAAATCACCGCCATAGGTGCTCATGTGGTCGGCATCAATATTGGTCACAATGGAAACCATGGGCTGCAGATGCATAAAGGACGCATCGCTTTCATCAGCTTCGGCCACCAGGTAACGACTGGCCCCCAGGCGTGCATTGGTGCCGGCGCTGTTCAGCTTGCCGCCAATCACAAAGGTCGGATCCAGACCGGCTTCAGCCAGTACCGAAGTCACCATACTGGTGGTGGTGGTTTTACCGTGGGTGCCCGCTACTGCAATGCCATGACGGAAGCGCATTAATTCGGCCAGCATTTCCGCCCGGCGCACCACCGGCACCCGACGCTCCAGCGCTGCTTTGATTTCCGGATTGCCGGCATCAATCGCGGTGGACACCACCACCACGTCAGCATCATCCACATGACTGGCCTGATGGCCGATGTGCACGGTGATTCCCAATTTTTGCAGGCGCTCCGTCACCACCGACTGGCGCAGATCGGAACCGGAAATACGATAGCCCTGATTGTGCAGCACTTCGGCAATGCCACACATACCCGCACCGCCAATACCGACAAAATGTATACGACGAATGCGGCGCATTTCCGGAATCCGATGACGGCGGTTCGGATGATTTTCTTCAACCACGACAAAACCCCTTAATATGTTGCACCACGCTCTGGGTGGCGGTGGTAATGGCCAGTGCCCGGGCACGCTCGGCCATTGCCTGTAATTCGTTTTTATGGCCGGCAAACTGCTGCCAGACTGCAGCCAGTTTCTGGCCGTCTAATTCTTTTTGTTGCTGCAACAAGGCAGCCTGCTGATCGGCCAGGTAGCGGGCATTGGCGGTTTGGTGATCGTCAACGGCAAAAGGAAACGGCACCAATAATGCCGCACAACCCGCCGCTGCAACTTCGGCCACGGTTAACGCACCGGCACGGCAAACGACCAGGTCAGCCCAGGCATAAGCAGCGGCCATATCATCAATAAAAGGCAACACCTCAGCCTCAATGCCGGCGGCCTGGTATTGTTGCTGCAAAGCCACGGCATTATTTTTACCGGCCTGATGCCGCAACTGCGGACGCTGCTCTGGTGGCAATGTCTGCATGGCCTGCAACACAATTGCATTCAGCCCTACAGCGCCAAGGCTGCCGCCAACCACCAGCACCCGTAATGGCTCTTGTTCACGCCCGGCCCAACGCTCTGCCGGCGCCGGCAACGCCACCACATCCTGACGCACCGGATTACCCACCGTCACCGCACCTGGTAACGCTCCGGGAAAAGCCTGCAAAACCCGCTGACTGATGCGACTGAGCAAGCGGTTGGTTAAACCGGCAATGGCATTTTGTTCATGAATAATCAGCGGTACGCCAGCCAAACGGGCCGCCACACCACCCGGACCGGTGGCATAACCACCAAAGCCCACCACCACATCCGGTTTAATACGCTTAATTATCCGGCGTGCCTGCCACACTGCCCGGATAATACGCAGAGGAGCGGCCAATAAGCCGGTAACACCTTTACCGCGCAGGCCGGTAATATCCAGACAATGCAGCGGCAGACCAGCCGCCGGAATCAGCTCACTTTCGATGCCGCGGGCTGTACCTAACCACTGCACAGTCATACCGGCATCACGCAATTCACGCGCGACCGCCAGGGCCGGAAACACATGGCCACCAGTACCGCCCGCCATCATTAATACGGTACAGACTTCAGGCATAAGACACCTCCGTTGCCGGTTGCGGCGCGGCGGTTTCATAAGCAATACGGACCACAATGCCCACCATGGCACAGCACACCAATAAACTGCTGCCACCGTAGCTGTAAAACGGCAGCGTTAACCCTTTGGTCGGCAATAATCCGATATTAACGCCAACATTAATCAGCACCTGCAGCCCGAACAGAGTGGCAATACCAATGGCAATATAAGCCGCGTATAAATGGCCATTCTGCTGTGCCCGCCAGGCCACAGACCAGATACGGCCCAGCAACCACACCAACAAACCTAATGCGGCAACGGCACCGATTAAACCGGTTTCTTCCGCCCAGATAGCGAACACAAAATCGGTGTGTGCTTCCGGCAGATAAAATAATTTCTGCACACTGTCGCCAAGCCCGACGCCAAGCCACTCACCGCGGCCAAAAGCAATTAACGATTGCGTCAGCTGATAACCGGTGCCGTAAACATGCTCCGGATTCCAGGGGTCAAGGTAAGCCATCAGACGTTCAACCCGGTAGCTTTCCGCACTCAGGGCTAATGCGCTGGCGATCACCGTAATAAACAAGGCAAGAAAAAATTGTCCGGCTTTTACGCCACCTAAAAACAGCTGGGTCAACACCGCGCCCATTAACACCACAACGGCACCAAAATCCGGTTCCAGCAATAACAGCAGCACCACAAACAACAGTAAGGCCACCGGCTTTAAAAAGCCTTTCCAGCTGCTTTGCACCTCGTCCTGACGGCGCACCAGATAACCAGCCACATAAAAAACAGCGGCCAGCTTAGCCAGCTCAGACGCCTGCACTTTGATAACGCCCAGATTCAGCCAGCGCCGGCTGCCATTCACTTCATGACCAATCACCGGCGCAAACACCAGAATGAGGCCAACCACAGACAGCAATAAAAACCACACATCCAGTCTGGCCCAGCGTTGTAACGAAATCTGGCTGACGCCATACATCACCAATACCCCGGCCAGCAAATAAACGCCCTGGCGAATGGAAAAATAAGCGGCGTTGCCGGTGTAGAAATCAGCAATACCGGTTGATGCAGAACTGACCATCAGCCAGCCGAGCATTAACAACGCCAGCCAGGGTGCGAATAATGGATTATGGTGCTGCCACTGGAAGCGCTGCCAATTCATAACTGCGCCTCCACTAAGGTGCGGAAATACTCACCACGCTGCGCGTAGTTGCGGAACTGATCAAAACTGGCGCAGGCCGGGGATAATAAAATGACGTCGCCGTTTTGGGCTTGCTGCACGGCGGCAGCAAAGGCGTCATCCAGAGTTTTGAAATTTTCCGTCGGACAATGGCCGTTAACCGCGTCCGAAATTTTGCTACCGTCAGCACCAAAGGTCAGTACGGCAGCGGCATACTGCTGGCAGGCCGCCGCCAGCGGTTTAAAATCCTGACCCTTGCCTTCACCACCAGCCAGCAACCAGATTTTACCGTTAATTTCCGGCCCCAGACCGTTAATGGCCGCCAGGGTTGAACCGACATTGGTGCCCTTGGAATCATTATAAAAACTCACCCCCTCGCGCTGCCCCAACCACTGACAACGATGTTCCAGCCCGGCAAACTGGCGCAATGCCGGCAGCACTGCCTGCGCTGCCACGCCCACAGCCTGAATCAGTGCCAGGGCAGCCATTACATTGGCCAGGTTATGCTGACCTTTGATTTTTAATTCTGAGGCTGCAATGACCGGTTGTTCGCCCAACACAATCCAGCTTTCGTTCTGAATGCGCTGCAATCCCCAGGCGTCCGCGCCCGGCTTATCCAGACCAAAATGAATCACCGGCATACCAGCCGGTGCAGTGGTTGCCGCATCATCGCGGTTAACAACCGCCACCCGGCACCCCTGAAAAATGCGCTGCTTGGCTTGCAGATAACCGGCCATGCCCTCGTAACGGTCGAGATGATCTTCACTCAGGTTCAGAATGACGGCAGCCGCAGCATTGAGGTTGCGGGTGGTCTCCAGCTGAAAACTGGATAACTCCAGCACATAGATTTCCGCCGCCGGTAAATCCAGCACCGGCACACCGATATTGCCCCCCACCGCCACCTGCTTACCGGCCGCGGCTAATAATTCGCCAACCAGAGTAGTTACAGTGCTTTTACCGTTAGAACCGGTAATGGCAATAATGGGTTGCTGACAGCGTTCGGCAAATAATTGCACGTCTCCGCTGATCTCGGCGCCGGCCGCAGCCGCCGCCTGAATAGCTGGCTCACGAATGGCCACTCCGGGGCTGACAATTAACTGGTCGTAGGCCGATAAAATATCCGCCTGCAACGGGCC
Source organism: Pseudomonadota bacterium (assembly GCA_023399105.1). Lineage (GTDB taxonomy): Bacteria > Pseudomonadota > Gammaproteobacteria > Pseudomonadales > Oceanobacteraceae > Venatoribacter. The sequence goes on from JAEWQT010000085.1 coordinate 8,672, forward strand.
GGTAACAATGCGGGCCTGCGGAAATTCCGCCTTGATAGTCGCCAGCCCGGGCACTTGTGACCGAGTGTCGCACAGATCAAACGCATAACCCTGGCGCTGACACCAGCGCGCAGCCGAAAGCCCGGTCAGGCCCAGACCGACGATCATGCGTTTGTTAACAGTGCGGGTAGCGGTCATAACAGTCTCTTAACGGATTTTTAAGGTTGCCAGACCAATCAGCACCAGAATGATGGTGATGATCCAGAAGCGCACGATTACCCGCGGCTCCGGCCAGCCTTTTAATTCATAGTGGTGATGCAGCGGTGCCATACGGAAAATACGCTTGCCAGTCATTTTGAACGAGGCAACCTGCAGAATAACGGAGACGGTTTCGGCGACAAAAATACCGCCCATAATAAACAGCACAATTTCCTGCCGTACGATCACCGCGACCACGCCCAGTGCGGCCCCCAGGGCCAGCGATCCGACATCGCCCATAAACACTTGTGCCGGATAAGTGTTAAACCACAGGAAACCGATACCGGCACCGACGAGGGCGGCGCAGAACACCACCAGTTCACCGGCACCGGCGATGTACGGAATGTGCAGATAATTAGCAAAATTCACGTTACCCGCTAAGTACGCGCACACGCCCAGCGCCGCACCGACCATCACGGTTGGCATAATGGCCAGACCATCCAGACCATCGGTGAGGTTGACCGCATTGCTGGAACCGACGATGACAAAATAGGTAAGCAGGATAAACATCAGGCCCAGCTGTGGCATCACGTCTTTCAGAAACGGCACCACCAGCTGAGTTTCCTGCGGGCTTTGGGCGCTGTAAAACAAATACGCACCAACAATTAACGCCAGTACCGATTGCCAGAAATACTTCCAGCGCCCCGGTAAACCACGGGAATTTTTTTCCACCACTTTGCGATAGTCATCCACCCAGCCAATAGCACCGAATGCCAGCGTAACCAGCAGCACTACCCAGACAAAACGGTTTTCCAGGTTGCCCCACAACAACGTGCTGACGGCAATCGACAGTAAAATCAAGACCCCACCCATGGTCGGCGTACCGGCCTTGCTGAGATGGGATTTCGGACCTACCTCACGGATCGCCTGACCGATCTGATATTCGCGTAATTTACGAATCACCAGCGGCCCCAGCAGTAGTGCCACCAGCAACGCGGTAATAACCGATAAAATAGCCCGCAGGGTTAAATAATTAACCACCGCAAAACCGGTGTGGTACTGAGCTAACCAGTCTCCCAGCCATAGCAACATGATCAGTGTTCCTCTGAATTTTTTTGCAGCGCGGTAACCACCTGATCCATACCGGCGCTGCGCGACCCTTTCACCAGAATGACATCCTGCTGGCTGGTCTGTTGTTGTAAAAACCGCACCAGATCTTCTCTGGTGGCGAACCAGTGCGCTCCGGCACCAAATGCGTCCGTGGTTGCTTTGCTCAGTGGCCCGGTCGCCAACACATGCCGGATACCCTGAGCACGTGCATAACGTCCGATGTCGGCATGCTGCTGCACAGCGTCAGCGCCAAGCTCGGCCATATCGCCCAGCACCAGCCAACTTTGTGAAGCCTGCTTCAGTACATCAACAGCCGCTTTTACGGAGGCCGGATTGGCGTTATAAGCATCGTTCAGAATACGCTGCCCCTGTACCCCGCTTACCCATTGCAGCCGGCCACTGACGGCACCGGCGGCCTGCAATCCGGCAATGATTTTTTCCGCTGGTAATTGCAGGGCAAAACCCGCCGCCGCTACCGCCAGTGCATTACGGACATTATGCTCACCCAGCAATGGCAACTTGACCGGCCACTGCTGGCCACGGAATGACATTAAAAAAGTGCTGCCCTGCAAATCGGTATGAATATCCAGGGCCCGCACATCGGCCATGGCACTGAAGCCAAAACTCAATTGCTGTTTATCGGCGGCACGCTCTGACCAGCGGCGATAAAACGGATCATCGGCATTTAATACCGCCGTACCACCGGGCGGAATAAAATCCAGCAGCTCGCCTTTGGTTTGCACCACACCGTCCAGGCTGCCAAAACCTTCAATATGCGCTTCCGCGGCATTGGTAATAATGCCCACCTGTGGTTTTACCCACTGAGCGGTGTAGGCAATTTCACCAGCACCGCTGGCACCCAGCTCAATCACCGCCGCGTCATGCTGCGGCTGCAGCGCCAGCAATGATAACGGTGCGCCGATATGATTATTCAGATTGCCCTGAGTCATCCAGGTGTTGAATTGCTGGCTCAGCACACTGGCCATTAATTGTTTCACGCTGGTTTTGCCGGCACTGCCGGTAATGGCCACCACCGGACCGCTGAATAAAGAACGGTTATAGCCAGCTAATTCACCCAATGCCTGCAATGTGTTGGCAACCTGCAGCTGTACAATACCGGCATTCTCCTGTGCTGCTTCAACCAGCGCAGCCACTGCTCCGGCCTGACCAGCTGCCGTAATAAAATCATGGCCATCAAAACGCTCACCACGCAGGGCTACATACAGATCCCCCGGCTTAACCGTGCGGCTGTCGGTGCTGATGCCAGTGACATTCAAACCGGCATCGCCAACGACCTGAGCACGGGTAACGTCAGCCAATTCCTGCATGGCAAAAGACTTAAGCATGCTGTTCTCCGGCGCGCCGGTAGCCCTGTTGCAATAACACCTCGGCATCGCGATATGGATGTTTAACCCCGGCAATATCCTGATAATGTTCATGACCCTTGCCAGCGATCAGTACAATGCCATCGGCCGTGGTTGCGGCCAGCGCTTTGACAATCGCCTGACGACGGTCATGTTCAGTATTAATACCTGAGACACCGACCAGTACATCGTTAAAAATCTGCTGCGGATTTTCATGACGCGGGTTATCGTCGGTCAGCCAGACCTGCTGACTTAATTCTTTCACCACGGCCGCCATTAACGGGCGCTTGCTGCGATCACGCTCGCCGCCACAACCAAATACTGTGGTCAAAGGACGCTGCCACGGACGCAAGGCTTCCAACACATTTCGTAATGCATCCGGGGTGTGGGCAAAATCGACCACGGCCAGCGGTGCATTGTCTTTTACGTATAATTCCATCCGTCCGGATACTGCCTGTAAGCGTGAGGCCGCCGCACAGAGCGTATTAAAATCCTGCCCCTGCCAGCTAAGTACGGTAATGGCGGCACAGACATTGGCCAGATTAAATTCACCGATTAATGGCAATACCAGCTGAGCAATGCCCCAGGGCGTGGTTAATTCGGCGTGCATGCCCTGCATATCCAGCGCCAGCAGCTGATAACGGATTTGCGCATCCGCATCATGGCCGTAAGTGGTTACCGGAGCGCGCAAATTTTTTTCTGCAGCCAGCAAGCGGCCATATTCACCATCGGTATTAATCAAAGCGTTGGCGGCATCATAGTCGGTAAATAACCGGCGCTTAGCAGCAGCGTACTGCTCCATGCTGCCGTGATAATCCAGATGATCCTGAGTAATATTGGTCAACACCGACACCGCAAAAGATAATCCTGCCACCCGCTCTTGTTGCAGGCCATGCGAAGACACTTCCAGCGCCACAAGGTTCACACCCTGCTGCTGTAATTGTTCGAGCTGGCGCAAAATTACTGCCAGATCAGCGGTGGTATTGCGGGTCGGTTGCAGGCTACCCCAACGACCATTACCCAAGGTGCCCAACACACCACAGGGCACACCGCATAATTCTGCTAACTGCGCGATGTATTGAGTAACGGAGCTTTTACCGTTGGTACCGGTAACCGCAATCAGTTGCATACCCGAGGGGTCGTAACGGCGATACAGCCATTGCTGCAGATGACTGCCAACTTCCGGTGCAAAAAAGACCGGCACCATGGGAAAGTGCGGGCTGCTTTCACAGCGAAAGCCCATATCGCCTTCCGCCAGTACCGCGATGGCGCCATTGTCTACTGCAGCTTTAATGTATTCATCACCATGACCCTGAAGACCACGACGGGCAATAAATACATCGCCTTTCTGCACGTCACGACTGTCGGTAACAATATGGTTGAATTCACGATTCCATTCCGGCGGCAGAAAGAAATCACCGGCAATTAATTCAGTCAGTTTCATGCCGGACCTCCCGCCATCTGCAAGTTTTTGACGCTGCCATCATCCGGGGCAACCTGACGCAAGCGCAGTGCCTGTTCCATAATCCGCGAAAATACCGGGGCCGCGACCTCACCACCGTAATATTCGCGACCTTTCGGTTCATCAATCACCACCACCAGCACCAGATCCGGATCAGACACGGGGGCAATACCGGAAAATACTGCGGTATAAACATCGTCTTTATAACCCTGGCCACCGACCTTATGGGCAGTACCGGTTTTACCACCGGCGCGGTAGCCCGGCACGGCGGCACGGCTGCCGGTACCGGCTTTGGAAATGACGGTTTCCAGCATATTCAGCATCTGGCGGGCCACTTTTTCCGACATCACCGGCTGACAGGGCATTGCCACACCCTGCTCCATTACCAGCCGCAGCGGTTTATGGCAGGCGCCCTGGGTAAAATTGGTGTAGGCATAGGCTAACTGCAGCGGTGACATGGCCAGACCGTAGCCATAAGAAACGGTGGCCAGACGTAAATTATCCATCTGTTCCGGATAAGGCATCTGACTGATGGCTTCGCCGGGAAATCCAAGCACGCTGGCCTGACCGATACCGGCCTGAGTAAAAAACTGCCACAAGGATTCCGCACCCATTTGATGCGCCAGTTTCACCACACCAATATTGCTGGATTTGGTAATCACACCGGTAATATCCAGCACGCCGTAATTACGATGATCGCGAATGGTTTTATTGCGGATACGCATAAAACCCGGCGCGGTATTGACTTCAGTACCCGGTGAATAACGGCCGGACATTAACGCCGCCGCCACGGTAAAAGGCTTAATGGTGGAGCCAGGCTCAATTAAATCGGCAACGGCGCGGTTACGCATATGTTCCGGTCGTAATGCCGAGCGGTTATTCGGGTTATAAGACGGCTGACTGACCAGCGCCAACACATCACCACTGCGCGCATCCAGCAGCACCGCACTGCCCGAGCTGGCTTTATGCTGATTCACGGCCGCTTTTAATTCGCGGTAAGCCAGATACTGCAAACGCAGGTCAATGGTCAGCTGCAGATCACCGCCGGGCTGCGCCACCTCGCGCACCTGCAGCTGTTTAATTACATTTCCGTATAAATCTTTAACCACCTGACGGGAACCGGGCTTCCCCTGCAGATAGGCATCGTAAGCCAGCTCCAGACCTTCCTGGCCACGGCCGTCAATATTCACAATACCCAGGGTGTGCGCGGTCACTTCTGCAGCCGGATAAAAACGGCGGAAGTCGTCTTCGCCGTAAACACCGGCCACCCGGCGATCCAACACTTGCTGCGCCAGCGCCGGTTCTACCTGCCGGCGCAAATACAGAAATGAACGCCCACTGGCAGCGGCCCGTTCCGTACGGCGCACGAGTTCGCGCACATTCATCCCCAGATCCGCCGCAATCACCGGCAACTGCTGCACGTTAACCTGCTGCGGATTCAGCCACAGGTTCACCACCGGTGTACTGACGGCCAGCGGCTTACCGAAGCGATCAGTAATCATGCCGCGCATGGCCGGCTGCACCTCGGTACGCACCGTACGCTTTTCGCCCTGTTCAAACAGGAACGGCTGTTCCACGGTATGCAGCATCACCAGACGCACCAGCACCGCCAGCAACAACAACGCGAACACACCCAGCACCAGCGCGAAACGCCAGCGGGTAATGCCTTGCGGTTGTGATTCCTGTTTACGCGGCTGAGCGTTCATTTACGCAACACCTGCATCTGTTGTGGATCGGTCATGTTTAATTGTTTCCGGGCCAGCTGATCCAGCCGCCCATGCGCACTCAACGTACTGCGTTCCAGCAGCAGACGGGTGTATTCCTGCTGCAGCGATACACGCCGGGCATCCTGTTGCTGCCATTGCTGCAGCAACTGGCGGTGCTGGTGACTGACCGCCACCTGCGCCAGTGCTGACACCAACACCAGCAACCACACCAGCACCGGCATCAGGACAACCGCTCAGCAATCCGCAGCACCGCGCTGCGGGCGCGGGCGTTAGCGCGCACTTCTTCATCGCCAGGCATAATGGCCTTACCGATTTTCTTCATGGTGCGGCCCAGCATGTCATCGGTTACCGGAATACCGCGGGGTAACTGACGGCCATTCTCCTGGTCGCGGATAAAGCGTTTAACCATGCGGTCTTCCAGAGAATGGAAGCTGATCACGGCTAACCGGCCACCCGGCACTAACAAATCAACACTGTCAGCCAGTGTCTGTTCCAGATCGCCCAGCTCGTTATTCACAGCAATGCGGATGGCCTGAAACGCACGGGTGGCCGGGTGCTTGTGTTTTTCCCAGGCCGGGTTGGCCTGCTTCACGATTTCAGCCAGCTGCAGCGTACGGGCAATGGGGGCTTCCTGACGGGCCAGCACAATGGCCCGGGCCATGCGCCGGCCAAAGCGCTCTTCACCGTATTCTTTGAACACCCGTGCCATTTCGTCTTCGGCGGTGGTCATCACCCAGTCGGCGGCACTGATACCGGCCTGTGGGTTCATGCGCATATCCAGCGGACCATCTTTCATAAAGCTGAAACCGCGCTCAGCATCATCCAGCTGCGGGGAAGAGACCCCAAGATCCAGCAAAATACCGTTTACCTTACTGATACCCAGCTGCGCCAACGCCGCTTTCATATCGGCAAAACTGCCCTGCACAATCTGAAAGCGGCCATCTTCGGCCGCTAACTGTTCACCACTGGCAATCGCCAGCGGATCTTTATCAATACCGATCAGGCGGCCTGCCGGCGCCAGCTTGCTGAGCAGCAAACGGCTGTGACCACCGCGGCCAAAGGTTCCGTCAACATAAATGCCGGCCGGATCATTCAGGCAACCATTCACGGTTTCGTGCAGCAACACCGTGGTGTGGGCTGATTCAGGCAGGCTCATAGCGACAAACTCAACATTTCAGCCGGTAACTGATCCGGCTGACTGACCATATCCAGATACGCATCGCGGCGGTTATCCCACTGCGACTTGCTCCATAATTCCAATTTTTTTCCCTGCCCCAGCAACACCGCTTCCTTTTCCAGACCGGCGTACTCACGCAACGAGGGCGGCACCAGAATACGGCCACTGCTGTCCAGCTCGAGATCGGTTGCATGACCAATCAACAAGCGCTGAATCCGGCGGGCCGCCGGGTTGAAACTGGGCAGGGCTTCAATCTGAGCCTGAATCGGCTCCCATTCATTGACCGGATAGATCAACAGGCAGTGTTCTTCGGTATCAATGGTTGCCACCAACCGGCCGCCACAAAGCGCCGCCAGAGCATCCCGATGTTTAGTCGGGATCGCCAGGCGCCCTTTGGCATCCAGGTTGATCGTGTGCAGCCCACGGAACATAGGTCCATCCTGTTGATGATGACTGGCATAGGTGGGTGCTCACTAACTCAGCAAAAAACCACAACAACCCACTTCTGCCCACATTTTTCCACTTTGCGACACTATAGAAACCCAAATGCTGTTTTGCAAGCACCCAAAACCCCGTCGGAGCGGCATTTTTGCTAGGTGTCACAAGCACTTAGCCACGCACCAAAGTCGCTACAAAAAACCTGTTGCTCAAATACCGAACAACACCGCAAACCTGCGCAACAAAGTTAAAGTAAAGTGTGAAGTTGGCGCCCACTTACATTGGTGTTTATGAAATTAAATTTCATTAGTGAGCACTAACATGAGCCAGACTAATGACATTATTCTGCAATCCCGCTATGTCTTGGCGATTGAAATCCGCTGTGCCAGACTCCGCGCCAGTTTCCCAACCCCGCCACGCTCTGAGGCCCGATATGAAACGTTACCTGCTGCAACCCCTGATCAAAGGCTCGATGGTGGTGATTCCGTTGCTGGTCACCATCTGGTTGTTATGGTCGGCCTTGTTATGGCTGAACAGCCTGGGCAGTAATGCGCTGGTCGCCCTGGGGATTGACGTCATGTTTCCGGGCATGGGCTTAATATTAATGCTGCTGGCCCTGTTACTGGTCGGCGTGCTGTTCCAGCTGAATCCGGTCACCTGGCTGTACCAGTATGTGGAAGATGCCCTGTTGCGCTTCCCGCTGGTCAAAACGCTGTACGGTGCGGTGAAAGACTTTGCCGCCATGCTGGATAAAGACAAACAACAGGCACAGCCGGTGGTATTGGTGGACATGCCCGGTCTGGGCCAGGTTATCGGTTTTATTACCGCCACCCGCATTCCGCCACAGGTACAGGCCGTTAACGGCGCTGCCGATCTGGTGGCTGTTTATTTACCCATGAGCTATATGGTCGGGGGCTACACCTTATTTGTGCCGCGCGCACGGCTGACTGAAGTGGACTGGTCGTTTGAAGACGCGATGCGCTTTGCCCTCACCGCCGGGGTATCACAAAGCCAGGCCCGCACACGGCACAGCAACACAACGCCAACTGACGCTGGCGGGCAGCCTTTGTTATAGTGCATATACTTTTATTGGCTTATTCACCCCGCAACCAAGGCATCCCGCATGGAAGGTACGACCAGCCCGGACTTAACCCCGGAACAGATTCAGCGCTTTATCCCGTTCGATGAACTGTCCATCGGCGCGATTACTGAACTGCTGCCGCACTTCCGCTACTACCGGATGGAGGCCAAAAAAGTGTTGTTCAAACGGGGGGAGGAAGACAGCGAGTGTCACTTTCTGCTCAGCGGCAGCGTGGATCTGGCCGATGACCAATTCCGCATTACCCACATCAGTGCTGACGACGACGAAAACTTTCTCGCTCTGGATGCCAGCCACAGCATTCATCGCCATGCGGCCATCAGCCAGACCTCCTGTTCTTTGTTCGCCATCAAGCGTCAGCATCTGGAACTGATTACCACCTGGTTGGAATTAACCCAGTCCTGGCAACAGGACGATGATAACGCCGACTGGCTGGAAACCCTGCTCACTTCGGGGCTGTTCAACCGCATTCCACCGGGCAACATTCAAAAGCTGCTCAGCCGCTTCAGTGAACGACCGGTGGTACTGGGTGAACAAATTATCCGCGAGGGCGAAGAAGGCCACGAATGCTATGTCATCAAGCAGGGCAAGGCGCTGGTCACCCGTCAGCACAATAACAAAACCGAAACCCTGGCTGCCCTGAGCAATGGCGACCTGTTTGGGGAGGACGCCCTGATCAGTAACCTGCCCCGCAACGCCAGCATTACCATGAGCAGTGACGGGGTGTTAATGGTACTGACCAAGGAAGACTTCGATGTGCTGTTGAAACAACCGGTGCTGAGTTACGTCAGCGAGGCAGAGCTGGAAAGCCTGATTGCCGAGGGTGATACCGGCACCGTGATGCTGGACGTGCGCCTGCCGCAGGAAGTAGCCGCTAACCCGCTGCACCGCGCCCAGAGCATTCCGCTGGCCCAGCTGCGTAACCGTCTGAATGAATTGTCTAACGCTTTTGTCTATGTCGTGGCCGGCGAAGGCCGCGCCGAAGCGGCGGCCTATATACTCAGTGAAGCCGGCTTTGAAGCCCGGGTATTGAAACAATCTGGCCACCATTGACGTTAAAACCAACCCGTTGTGGCCAGAAACAACCCCACCAAATCAGACCAATTACGCCACCAAATTACATAAAGACCACAAATAAGTTACATAATGTAACCCGACAGGCCAACCTGAAAGTACCCACAAAAAACCACCCGTCGCTCTTCCATTTATCGTGATTCACTGCCGTACCTGCCGGTTTTAACACCGTCAGTACTCAACGCAATAACTAAAAATAACGATAAACGGAGATCACCACATGAACAGTATCTGGGTTACCTGGCCCTCGCTGGTCAAGCTCGGCACTCTTGGGATTTTTGCCGGCTTAATCACACTGGCTGCCGAACGGCAGGAGTTGTTCAAAAACAACCTGTTTGATTTCGAACGCTGGGATGAATACAACGCCGACATCAACTGTGATGAACGCAGCCTGAATGCCCGTACCGAAAACGGTACCTGTAACATTCTGGAAAACCCGTCGGAAGGTTCGGTTATGCGTCGTTTCGGCCGTAACGTTGAACTGTCCGCCGCGCAGGGCGAAACGGAAGCCGACACCCTGTTAACTCCGAACCCGCGTGAAGTCAGTAACGTACTGCTGTCCCGTGGCGATGATTTCAAACCGGCCACCTCGGTTAACTTCATTGCTGCCAGCTGGATTCAGTTCATGACCCACGACTGGTTCTTCCATGGCGAAAACAGCGCCGAAAACCCGATTGAAGTGCCGCTGCCGGCCGGCGACAGCATGGGTTCAGGTGTTATGGAAGTGCGTCGCACCCAACCGGATACCACCCGTACCGCTGCTGAAGCACATCTGCCAGACAGCTATCAGAACCACGTTACCCACTGGTGGGATGGTTCACAGATTTACGGCAGTGATCTGGAAACCTCCAACAGCATCCGTGAATTCCAGGGTGGTCGTCTGACCGTTAATTCCGATGGCACCCTGCCGCGTGAATTCTTCTCTGGTCTGCCGAAAACCGGTTTTGTGGATAACTGGTGGGTCGGTCTGAGCATGCTGCACCAGCTGTTCGTAAAAGAGCACAATGCCATTGCCGAGATGCTAGCGGCAAATAACCCGGGGAAAGATGACCAGTGGCTGTACGACAAAGCCCGCCTGATCAACTCTGCCCTGATGGCGAAAATTCACACCGTTGAATGGACGCCGGCCATCATTGCCAACCCGGTTACCGAGCGTGCCATGTACGCCAACTGGTGGGGCCTGGCCGGTGACGCCAACAAGCGTGACAAGAACAGTGCCGAGCTGGACAAGCTCTATGAAGATCTGGCCAAAAAAGATTCCTGGATCCGCCGCATCCTGGGTGTTGACCCGAAACTGGCGGAAGCCATGGAACAAGGCGACTTCCTGGAGTGGGCGATTACCGGCCTGGCCGGTGCGCGTAAGTCTGACAACGCCGGTGTTCCCTTTACCCTGACCGAAGAATTCGTCTCGGTATACCGCATGCACCCGCTGATGCGTGACAACATCGATATTTACGACATCGGTTCTAACGTCGTCGACAAGAGCGTTGCCCTGGAAGATACCCGTGACGGCGCCGCCGAAGACATGCTGGACCGTGAAGGCTCTGACCGTCTGTGGTACTCCTTCGGTATCACCAACCCGGGCGCTCTGGTGCTGAACAACAGCCCGGAATTCCTGCGTAATCTGGACCTGCCGATCGTGGGTAAAATGGACATCGCCGCCATCGACGTTATCCGTGACCGTGAGCGTGGTGTACCGCGTTACAACGAATTCCGTCGTCAGATTGGTCTGAACCCGATCACCAAGTTTGAAGATCTGACCAAAGATCCGGAAGCTCTGGCCAACCTGAAGCGCCTGTATAACAACGACATTGAAATGATCGACACATTGGTCGGCATGATGGCGGAAACCGTACGTCCGGAAGGCTTCGCCTTCGGCGAAACCGCATTCCAGATTTTCATCATGAACGCTTCCCGTCGCATCATTGCGGATCGTTTCTTCACCTCGCACTACACCCCGGAAGTTTACACTCAGGAAGGTTATGACTGGGTAGAAAACAACACCATGGTGGACGTGCTGAACCGTCACTTCCCGCAACTGAACACCTCTCTGGTGGGTGTCGACAACGCCTTCAAACCCTGGGGTCTGAACATTCCGGCGGATTACGACAGCTGGGCTGCCTGTGACAAGCAGGAGCTGCTGTGGACCAACGGCGTGAAGCGCACTACCTATGCTGAAGGCGAACTGCCGGCGATCCCGGATGTGGATACCGGCGCCATGATCAGCCGCATTCTGTGGGACAAAGTCCGCTATGTTGGCGACGTTGCTCCGGTCGGCCACACCAAGCCGATCCACCCGCACGGTGCCGTGGCGAAAGTGGCCTTTAATGCCACTGCCAACCATCCGTTTACCGGCGTATTCAAAGGCAACGAATGTGGTCTGCTGCGCATGTCGGTAACCGGCGATCCGGCCAAGCGTGGCGTCCAGCCTGGTCTGGCGTGGAAAACCTTTATCGATGGCAAGCCGTCTGAAAACGTTGCCGCGCTGTACACGCTGACCGGCCAGGGCAACAACTACAACCTGTTTGCCAACGAACTGTCTCAGTACGTACGTCCGGAAGCCAACGATACTCTGGGCAGCACCATTCTGTTCTCGCTGGTCACCACCAAGCCGACGCAACTGATGGTCAATGCCATGGCCGAAGTAAACTCTGACGGTAGCGCGGCTGCGAACGCCAAGTCACCGACCCAGATCTACTTCGTACCGGCGGCTGACGTGAAAAACCGTTTCAGCACCGCGGCACACGATTTCCGTAATGACCTGCTGAGCCTGCCGGCCGGCACCAAACTGTACGATGTGTATGCCACCGACAAGAGCATCAAAAACTCCATTTTCAGCAGCATTGCCGCCCGCTATGCCACTGAACGCCGCAACAGCGCGGTGAAAGTGGGTGAAATTGTGCTGACCTCTGAATTTGCTGCCTCCGCTTTCGGCGACTCCGGCATCTTCTTCAAGCATCAGCGTTACGAAGACCGGTAATCCGCCGGTTAATGGTTGCAATAAGGGGTTACGGTGCGCCGTAACCACCTTGTTAAAAGCATAAAAAAAACCGCCGCAGGTCACTGCGGCGGTTTTTTTATGGAAGCGAAAAAGCGGCGCTGCTTACAGCTTGCCGGCTTCTTCGGCCAGGTATTTAGCTACGCCTTCCGGAG
>JAEWQT010000122.1 GCA_023399105.1 Pseudomonadota bacterium
CCCATTTCATGGGCGGTGCCGGCGGCCAGTGTCGCGATGCCAATCAGCTGTTCATTCTTTAGCTGGCGCTCCCGTAACTGCTGAATTTCCTGCTGCTGTTGCTGGCCGGCGCGCAGCAGCAACGGAATTAACGTCATAAAGATCAGCGCGCTGATGACAAAGGTCAGCCACATACCACCCAGGTGCAGATCAAATAACGAACTGCCGGAAATGCCATGCATGTGATGACTCAACAACGGTTGATACCACTGGGTCAGAACGCTGTGGTCGGTAATGCCGATCAGGGCGATCAGCCAGGCAAAACGGGGTGGCAGACTGTAGGCGGCAATGACCAGCAGCACCAGGAAGTAAGAAATAAAGGGGTTGGTAACGCCGCCGGTAAAAAACAGCAGGCCGGTCAGCAGCTGACATTCCACTGCCAGATGCAGTAACAGCTGCCAGTCTTGTGCCGGTCGCTGCCAGCCTTGCCAGGCGCTTATCAACAATAATGGCAGGTACAGCCCCAGCAGAGTCCAGGCCATGCCCAGACCGGCAAAATGGTTCAGTTGCAGATACAGCAGAAAAATCAGCCAGACGCTGGCAATGGCCAGCCGCAACAGCGCCAGTCGTTGCAAAACAGAATTAAGGTTTGGATTCATGGCCGCATTATATCAGTGCCGGCGGCTGCGGTGATGGCTGTTGTGGTAAAGCTTGCTTCTGGTCAAAAAGCGGTCCTTTGCATATTATGGCGCCCCTCAGACTGATCCGCGCGGGATCAGCATCACCTTGCGGCAGCCCCGGTTTGCCGCCCTGAAGAAGATCGTAAGCGATGTCGAAGTCAGCCTTTACAGAAGAAGTCGGCCTGCGCCGTACTTTCGGTATTATTTCCCACCCGGATGCGGGTAAAACCACCATCACCGAAAAGCTGCTGCTGCTGGGGAATGCCATCCAGCTGGCGGGTACGGTAAAAGGCAAAAAGACCGGCCGCATGGCGACTTCTGACTGGATGCAGATGGAGCAGGAGCGGGGCATTTCCATTACCACCTCGGTGATGCAGTTTCCGTATAAAGGCCGCATGGTCAACCTGCTGGATACCCCCGGTCACGAAGACTTCTCGGAAGATACTTACCGCACGCTGACGGCGGTGGATTCCGTGCTGATGGTGATCGACGGCGCCAAAGGCGTAGAAGACCGCACCATCAAGCTGATGGAAGTCTGCCGCTTGCGCGATACGCCGATTTTTACTTTCATCAACAAAATGGACCGCGAAGTGCGTGACCATATTGAGGTGATGGATGAGATTGAGACCATTCTGAAAATCAAATGCGCTCCGGTGACCTGGCCGATTGGCATGGGTAAGGCCTTTAAAGGCGTCTACAACCTGATCACCGACACCATTCATGTATTTACCCCCGGACAGGGCAGTGTGGTGCCGGATGATATTCAGATTCAGGGCCTGCAGTCGCCGGAAGCGGCCGCCTTGCTGGGTGCGGAACTGGTGGCTGAGCTGACCGATGAGATCGAGCTGGTGCAGGGCGCCAGCCATGAATTCAACCTGGATGAATACCGGCGCGGTGAGTTAACCCCGGTGTTTTTCGGTACCGCACTGGCCAACTTTGGCGTGCGTGAAATGCTGAATTACTTTGTCGAGTGGGCACCGGCGCCGCTGGCGCGGGAAACGGATGTGCGTCCGGTACCGCCGACCGAAGAAAAATTCAGCGGCTTTATTTTTAAAATTCAGGCCAATATGGACCCCAAGCACCGCGACCGCATCGCTTTTATGCGTATCTGTTCCGGTACTTACACCAAGGGCATGAAGATGCAGCATGTGCGCACCGGCAAAGAGATTCGTATTGCCGATGCAGTGACCTTTCTGGCCGGCGACCGTTCGCACGTTGAAGAGGCGGTATCGGGCGATATTATCGGTTTGCACAACCATGGCACCATTCAGATTGGCGATACCTTTACCGAAGGCGAGGTGCTGCGCTTTACCGGTATTCCGCATTTTGCGCCGGAATTGTTTAAGCGGGTGCGCTTAAAAGACCCGCTGAAAATGAAGCAGTTGCAGAAAGGTCTGCAACAGCTGTCTGAGGAAGGTGCCACCCAGCTGTTTATGCCGCTGAATAACAACGACCTGATTCTGGGCGCGGTGGGGGTGCTGCAGTTTGATGTGGTGCAGCAACGGCTGCGCGATGAATACAAAGTGGAATGTATTTACGAGCCGGTTTCTGTGCATACCGCCCGCTGGGTGTACTGTGACGATCATAAAATGCTGGAAGATTTTAAACGCAAGGCGGGTGAAAACCTGGCCATTGATGGTGGCGGTCATCTGACTTACATCGCGCCGACCCGGGTCAACCTCAGCCTCACCGAAGAGCGCTGGCCGGATATTCAGTTCCGTGCCACCCGCGAGCATTGAGACGCTGTGCTGGCTTGAAGCCTGTCCCGGTTGGGCTAGGATTGTCGGATTGTTATTGAAAGGGAAACAAACATGATTGTGTTTTTTGTGATTGGTATTCTGCTGGCCGGTTCACTGGCTTACGGAGCTTACTACCTGCTGCA
>JAEWQT010000208.1 GCA_023399105.1 Pseudomonadota bacterium
CCATTATTGGTGCTTCGTATTTTGGCGCGAAAACCTTTTACACCTGTAACGTTGCCAGCGATGAAGCCGGTGATTTCTATGTGCAGGATTTACAAGCCGCCGGTGTCGACACCAACATGGACGGCGAGCGGGACGAAGGCGTCACCGGCAAATGCCTGGTCATGATTACTCCGGACGCCGAGCGCACCATGAACACCTATCTGGGCATTACCAGCGATTTGCATGCCAGACACATTCATGAAGACGCGCTGGCACAATCCGAATACGTCTATATAGAAGGCTACCTGGTGACCTCAGACACTTCCCGGGCGGCGGCTATCCGGGTACGTGAATTGGCACGCCAGCACGGCGTTAAAGTCGCCATGACTTTTTCCGACCCGGCCATGGTGCAGTTTTTTAAAGACGGGTTGCAGGAAATGCTGGGCGACGGCGTCGATCTGCTGTTCTGCAACGAACAGGAAGCCCGCCTGATGGCCGGCACTGACAACCTGGAGGATGCCATTGCGGCGCTGAAAAACATCGCCCGTACCTTCGCCATTACCCTTGGCAATAAAGGCGCCGTCGCCTTTGATGGCAAAACCCTGCATAACATTGCCCCGCATCAGGTTACCGCAGTGGACAGCAACGGTGCCGGTGATATGTTTGCCGGAGCGTTTTTATACGCCATCACCCATGGTTACGATTTTGCCGCCGCGGGCCGTCTGGCTTCGGCAGCATCGGCACAGGTGGTCAGTCAGTTTGGTCCGCGTCTGGAAGCGGCCCAGCACGAACCACTGAAACGTCACCTGGGGTAATGGCACGTTCGCCATGTCATGGCCGCTTGCCGGCGGCCGTGGCGGCACTGACTCTTCCGGCCTGATGACACGAAGGATTGCCTCTTGGAACTACTCAAACGCCTGTTGTTACCCGTCATTATGCTGCTATTGGGGATTGGCTTCTGGACCAGCCCCACCCTGCAGATTCTGGCCGCCGGGGTTGCGCTATTTTTGTTTGGCATGATGCTGATGGAGCGCGGATTTCAGAGCTTCAGTGGCGGTCTGCTGGAAGAGATTCTGCAACGCGCTACCCGCTCCACACCACGGGCACTGTTATTCGGTGCGGTCGCCACCAGCGTGATGCAATCCAGCACCCTGGTTTCGGTGCTCACCATTTCCTTTTTATCCGCCGGTATGATGAAACTGGGTGCCGGTTTAGGCGTTGTTTTTGGCGCCAACCTCGGCACCACCACCGGAGCCTGGCTGATCGCCGGCTTCGGTCTGAACATCAGCCTGTCGAAACTGGCTATGCCGATGCTGATCTTTGGGGTGCTGCTGCAGTTTCAACAAACCCAGGCCCGTACCGCCTTCGGCAATGTGCTGCTGGGCATCGGTTTCCTGTTCCTCGGCATTGACTATATGAAAGACGGCTTTGGCGGCATGCAGGATGACATTGACCTGACCGCCATTACCCCCGGTGGCTTTACCGGCACCCTGCTGTTTACCGTATTCGGCATTCTGGCCACCGTGGTACTGCAGTCCAGCCATGCCACGCTGGTGTTAACGCTGGCGGCCTTATCCGTTGGACAAATCAACTACGACGCTGCCCTGGCGCTGGCCATTGGTGCCAACATCGGCACTGCGGTCACCACGGCGGTGTTTGGCAGCCTTGGCGCCAACAGCGCCGGCAAACGCCTGGCCATGGGACACCTGGTCTTTAACCTGCTGACCGGCTTCGTTGCCCTGGCCACGTTACCGCTGCTGCTATGGACGGTCGAACACCTGAGCGCCTGGCTGGGTATTGCCGCTGATGATCACACCATGAAACTGGCGGTCTTTCACAGTCTGTTCAACCTGCTCGGTGTGGCCCTGATGCTGCCACAACTGACCCGTCTGCAACGTTTTCTGGAGCGCCTGATCCCCACCCGCGACCAGCAGGAAGCTCAACCGCAATACCTGAATCAGGCGGCGATGGATTCACCGGCCGCCGCCGTGGCCGTTACCCGCAACGAAAGTATCCGCCTGTACAGTCTGTCGACCGATCTGATGATTGAAGGGCTGGGCTGGCATGCCGACGAGTTTGGCCGTGGCCAGCCGCTCCCCTTGCTCACCGACGCCAGCCGCTCGGCAGCGGCGACCAACCTGCAGCAGCGCTACGAACAGCAGGTGAAAGGCATCTACTCCAGCATCATTGGTTTTATCAGCAGCGCCCGGGAAAAAACCAGCGGCACCTTTGATGAACAGCTGCGTGAATTGCGCGCCGCCGACCATCATTTAATTGAAGCGCTCAAAGGGGTGAAACATTTACAGCGTAACCTGCTGTTTTATGTGCACAGCGAGAACCCCGAAATGGCCCAGGCTTACCAGCAACTGCGCCTGCAGATTGGCGATGTATTACGCACCATCAATGACGTGCGCCACATGGAAGATCCAACTGAAAGCCGGCTGGCACTGGACCACCAGTTACTGCTGACCGAGCGCGAGCGCGAACTGTCGGATACCCTGATTGAAGGGCTTATCCGCGGCCGCAAAATCACCACCGGCATGGCCACCTCACTGCTGACCGATAAAGGCTATGTCTACGACATTTGCAAAAGCCTGCTGAGTGCCGCCCGCTATCTGTTTGTTGATGCCGACAAACCGCAATCGGAAGGGCCGGATAATCTGAATCTGGAAAGCAACGAACTGGCTGCCATTAACCGCCAGCTGGATGAACAGCGCAGCGACAGCATCGCCGGAGATAAGCCATGAAAATTTCTAAAATGGTGAAAAAACTGAACGCCTTGTTCGACAACCACCAGCGTGAACGCCAACGGCAGCGCAAAGAGCTGAAAGCCGCCTTGCGCAAACTGCGACATAAGCAACATGAACTGGACGACGCACTGGCTGAATGTCACGAGCCGACGGCGCGCCAGGAACTGGAGGAGAAAATCTCCATTCTGGCCGCCCAGCGTCGTAAGGGACTGGAATTATTGCGTGAATTGAATGACAGCCCTGCCCCTGAGGACAAACCGGCCACGGATGTGTAAAGGAAGGTAATAAGCGGTCACTCATTACTAGGCCCTACTCATTATGGGGGATAGACTGAGCGCCACCATGCTACGGCAATCGTTAATGAGAGAGGAAATCGCATGAAGAAAATGCTGCTGATCGGCCTGACCGCCGCCTTAACCGCCACCGCAGGCATTGCCAGCGCGCAGGTAAAACCCTTTGAAGCCATTGAATACCGTCAGGGCGTGTTCAAAGCGGTGAAATGGCACTTTGGCCCGCTGGGCGACATGGTAAAAGGCAAAACCGAATTTAACGCCGAAGAGTTCAGCCGTCGCGCCAACCTGCTGGCTGCGCTGAGCCAGATGCCAGGCGAAGCCTTCCTGCCAGGCACCTACGACAGCAAAACCGCGGCGCTGCCAAAAATTGAAACCGAACGCGCCAAGTTTGACGAAGGCATGCAGAACTTCCAGAAAACCACCGCTGAACTGGCAACAGCAGCCCAAAGCGGTGACCTGAACAGCATCCGCCCGGCCTTTATGGCCGCGGCAAAAACCTGCAAAGCCTGTCACGATAACTTCAGAGACTGAGCCCGCCGGGTGCCGGCCAGCCGGCCGGCACCCTGATTTCCCCCAGCCTGAAGAGCCTGCTGCCCATGCTGTATATGGTGATGCTTGGCGGACACCATCCGCGCGCCAAAATTGAAATCCACGACATCGTGTTTGCCTGTGGCGATACGCTGC
>JAEWQT010000287.1 GCA_023399105.1 Pseudomonadota bacterium
ACATTCACCAGAACCCGGTCAAGCGGGGATATGTTGATAACGCCGAACACTGGCGCTATTCCAGTGCCAGAGACTACGCCTATAGCGAAGGACTGCTGCCGGTGGATAAGAGCTGGTGGTCTGAATAGGTCTCACTGGCTCCCACGCTCTGCGTGGTAGCCCTTGCTGATACCGTTGCATTCCCACGCAGGAGCGTGGGAACGAGGAGCTCTGCGTCATCTGGCTCCCATGCTCTGTGTGGTAGCCCTTGCTGGTACCGTGTGTTCCCACGCGGAGCATGGGAACGAGAAAAACCCCGCTTTCGCGGGCTTTTTATGGCACGGCCAGCTTATTCGCAGGTAGCGGCGTAAGCGTCGGCGTCCAGCAGGTTGTCCAAGTCGGCGGCATCGACCGGTTCAATTTTGAAAAACCAGCCTTTGCCGTACGGGTCTTCATTCACCAGTTCCGGCGTATCCGGCAGCGCTTCGTTAATAGCAGTAATACGACCAGCCACCGGGGCGTAAACGTCGGAGGCACTTTTTACCGATTCAACCACGGCCACATCCTGTTCTGCGCCCACATCGGCACCGTTTTCCGGCAGTTCCACAAACACCACATCACCCAGTTGTTGTTGGGCAAAGTCGGTGATGCCAACGGTAAAAGTGCCATCGGCTTCGGCACGGATCCACTGATGCGAGGTGCTGTATTTCAGATCGGTCGGGGTATTGCTCATGCGGTTTCTCCATGGTTAACCGGTAATGCGCTGCGGGCATAGTATAAAACCGGCGAGTATAGCGGGTTCGTTGTAACCGGGCATCTGTCCGGTTGTGTCAGTTCAGGCCGGGCAGGGGTTGTGGCTGTTGCTGCAGGCTGCGCAGGGTGAATTGAATCTGGCGCTGCAGCATGATGTCGATACTGGCCGGCAGCGGCCGGCGGGCGAACAGATCGTCAATGCTGAGCAGCGCAAAACCGTGAATATTCGACCAGCAGGCGTTGGCCAGCAATAAGGGGGAGTGCTCAATAAACTCGCCGCTGCTTATGCCCTGTTCAATCAGTTGCAGCAAAATGCTGCAACCACGGTTACCGGCACGCACCAGCGCCGGGTATTGGTCGCGCTGCACAATGGCACTGCCGAACATCAGGCGGTATTTTTCCGGATTCTGCAGGGCATAACGCAGATAGGCTTCGCCAGCCAGTTGCATATTGGTGGCGGCACTTTGCTGCGGGCGGATCAACGCCGCGGTGCTGTCGGCCAATTCGTTAAAGGCCTGGGTGGCCAGTTCGGCCAGCAGGGCATTTTTGTCGGTAAAGTGGCGGTAGGGGGCGGTTTGCGAGACGCCGGTATTGCGTGCCAGCGCCCGCAGGCTGAGGTTTTCTACGCCCTCACGGCGGATGCACAGAATGGCTTCCTGCAGCAGGGCTTTGCGCAGGTTGCCGTGATGGTAGCTGCTGGTTGCTGCGCTGTGATGTTGATCCGGGCCGGACATGCTGGGCTTCCTGTAAGGTCTGCGGCCATTCAACCTGCGTGTTGTCGCAGCGTCAATAGCACAGCCGTTGACCGCGCGACCTTCTCCGGCATAGTATGTTTTCGGTGTAAACATGGCGACCGCCAGGTCGCTGTTCAGCCCATCCCACTGATAACAATAACCGGGGTTCTGCCATGCTGATGTCTGTTACCACAGGTCTGCGCCTGTGCCTGTTCGTATTTCTGGGTTGGTCGCCGTTCGTACAGGCTCAGCCGGCTGTTACCCCATCATCGGCTTTGCCGGTTGAGGTTGTCACAGTTGCATGGCAGGACTACGCCCGCCCGGTGCGCTTCAGCGGGGTACTGGAAAATAAATCGGAACAGAATCTGGCCTTTAAAATCAGTGGGTTGGTACGCAAGGTTCTGGTGAATGAAGGCCAGTGGGTCAAAGAAGGTCAGCTGCTGGCGGCGCTGGATCTGGAAGAGATTGACGCACAGGTCGCCAAGGCCGAATCGGTACTGGCCAATGCCGAGCGTAATCTGGCCCGTTTTCAGTCGTTACAGGGGTCAGATGCCTTATCGGTGGAACAATTACAAACGGCGGAAACGCAGGCCGATGTGGCGCGCTCCGATCTGACTGTGGCGCGTTTTAATCAGCGCCATGCGGTTATCCGCGCGCCGGCTGACGGCCGTATTCTGAAACGGGTGATCGAAAATAACGAAATGGTGGCGCCCGGTACGCCCGCCTTTTTGTTTGCGCCGCGCAAGAGCGGCTGGGTATTACGCGGCGGTGTCAGCGACCGCGATATTGTGCGTTTAAGCCTGGAAGACCAGGCCGCCGTGCAGTTTGATGCCTTCCCCGGTCAGTCTTTCCCTGCCCGTATCAGCGAACTGGCGGCGCGGGCGGATCAGAGCCAAACCTTTGGGGTAGAACTGCGGGTGTTGGAGCAAGGCAGCCAGCCGTTACTGGCCGGTTTTGTCGGCCACGCCAGCATTACCCCAGCGCACACCCGTCCGGCCATTTTGCTGCCGCCGGCCGCCATGGTGCGCGCCTTCCGCAGTGAGCAGGCGCGCCAGCTGGGTATGCAAAGTGAAGTGGAAGTTTTTGTGGTGAACGCCCTGCAGCAGGCCGAATTGCGGCGTCTGCCTCTGTTGGCGCTGGAGTCGGGTCAGCTGGTGATTACCGGCGGGCTGGACGAGGGCGAGCAGGTGGTGGTCGCCGGTGCCGCGTATTTAAGCCCTGGCCGTGCGGTCAGCGTTGTGCAACAGCGCAACCACTGAGGGCAGACCATGCAATTACCTGAGCTGGCAATCCGCAATCACCAA
>JAEWQT010000305.1 GCA_023399105.1 Pseudomonadota bacterium
CCTGTGCGATCTACTGTTGCCCGGTACGTCCCCAGCTTGGTGACACCATCGACAGATTGTTCGGCCACACTGAGCCAGCTGCTGCCTGCGGTAACGGCCGCTGTCAGATTGGTCACTTCGTTATCGCCGATATTGCTGAGCACAAAATCCAGCGGTGTGGTGAGGGTACTGAAGGTCAGCTGAGTTTTATCGGACTGCACAATAGCAGGAATACTGGTGCTGTTATTGGCCAACGCCAGTGCTTCGGTAACCGCCAGATAAGCATCGATGATGCCGTAGCCCAGATTATTGTCGCGGGTACAGGTGCCGCCGTTCTTGCTGGTGATTTTGCATTCGCTGATCAGTGCAGTTACCTGATCGCCGGTCAGATCCGGATGCACGGCTTTCATCAGTGCAATCACCCCGGCCACATGTGGGGCGGCCATGGAGGTACCCTGCAGAAAACCATAAGTTGAACGACGGGTATCGGTGCTGCCGCTCTGGTAGCCATCGACGTAGGTGCTCAGAATACCGAAGCTCTGGCCGGCGGTCAGATCACCACCGGGCGCAGCAATATCAATATAACTGCCAAAGTTGGAGTAGTAGGCCTTCTCTTCCGTAATGGTACTGGCGCTGACACCAATCACACCCTCATACGCAGCCGGATAGAACGGCGTGGATACGTTTTCATTACCGGCGGCGGCTACGATGATCACGCCGGCCGCAATGGCTGCTGCCACAGCATCCCGTTCCGCGTTGGTTGCCTGTGAGGAGCCAAGGCTCAGGTTGATAATATCGGCCTTTCGCTGGGGTAAGGTATTGCTGTCGTTACTCAGGCGTGCCGAGAAACGGATGCTCTGGGCCACATCGTAGGTAGTGCCGCCACCCTTACCCAGTGCGCGCAGGGGCATAATTTTCGCGCCCCAACTGGTGCCAGCTACACCGGTGCCGGAGTTGTTGGTAGCGGCCGCTACGGTCCCCGCCACATGAGTACCATGCCAGGAGCTGGCACCGGGGGTGTCGCTGTCGCCTGGGTCATCTGGATTGTTGTCGGTGCCATCACCGTCACGGGAAATGCTGGTACTGCTGATAAAGTCGTAACCAGGAACCAGCTGACCGGTGAAGTCGCTGTGTGCCCGATACACGCCCGTATCAATCACCGCCACAATGACCGGCTCTCGTGGAGCTTCGACGTCACCAATAGTGATATCCCAGGCCTGTGGCAGATTAATGGCCGGGTAATGCCATTGACGCACATACAGGCTGTCATCCGGAATCCGGGTGGGTTGCACAATGTAGTTAGGCTCTGCCCATTTAATGCCGTCCTGCTGACTCAGCCGTTTGGCTTCGATTAGGGTGCGTCGTTTTTCGTACAGAACCGGATTAAAGGCTTCCAGCGGATCGGTAGCGGCAGAGGCGATACGGGCGTTGCGCTCCAGCGTAATCCTCTGCGGTCCCCGGTCGACTGCCGCGCTGCGGCTGGCAATTCCGACGGCTGGCAGATACTGCACAACCACTTCTCCCGGCACGAAATCGGCGGGCTTCGCTACGGCAGTACCGCTGGCAGGAAGAATCTGCAGGACGTATTTCGAGACGCCCGAGAAGGCATACACGTTAATCAGGTATTCACCATCGGCCGTGGCGGTGACATCTTCGAACTCGCCGGCGTTTCCGGTGTTATCTGACGCGTCCAATTCGTCGGTACCTGCGCTATTAAACAGGTAAAGATCGAGATCATTTGTGCTACTGAAATCCACCACCTGTAAGCGCACGGTCTGGCCGCTTTGCAGAGCGACGCGATAATAATCATCACGATCTGCAGTCAGGGCAAAGCGTTCTTCCTGAGTGCTGCCACCGGTACCAACGGCCGATGCGAAGCCATGCACCAACGCATTATTGGTAATCACCTGTGCCGATGTCGGTATGCTGTTGCTGTTGTGGGGCGCGAAAATATCGTTGATATCACCATCCACGCTGATACCTGCAGCAATGCTCAGGCTGCCGCTGATGCTGTAGCTGGCTTCCGGCGGGTTGCTGGGTTCTTCCGGTACTTCAATAAAACCTCCACCACCGCCACCGCAGGCGGCCAGCCACAGGCTGCTCAGAAATATAACAACGGGTCGGACGTGCGATCGGATCGGCATAGATAAACTCCGCAAAAGCCGGGCGGGTATGAAATTGGCCATCATTTTAGCGACAAGGCAGAATCACCGCCGTGCGCTGCGTCGTTTTTATCAGAAATCCGGCTGGTTTTTTGTGACAGACGGTCACCACACTGGGTGAGTTTCCGTAATTTGCAGTAGCCTCCCGGTGGTTGAAGGATTGCCAAGGAATGCTCTATGTCGCTTGCCCGAATTTACACCCGCGCCATGGCGGGTATCGATGCACCGCCGGTGGTGGTTGAAGTGCATTTATCCGGCGGATTGCCCTCGCTCAGCCTGGTCGGGTTGCCGGAAACGGCGGTGAAGGAAAGCAAAGACCGGGTGCGCAGTGCGCTGCTGAACAGCGATTTTGAGTTTCCCGCCAAACGCATCACCATCAATTTATCCCCCGCCGATCTGCCCAAAGAGGGTGGCCGTTACGATCTGGCCATTGCGCTGGGTATTCTGGCGGCGTCGGAGCAGATTCCCGCAACGCTGCTGGAGCAGCATGAGTTTATTGGTGAGCTGACTCTGGGTGGAGAGCTGCAACGGGTGCCGGGAGTATTGCCGTGTGCGCTGCACAGTGCCAAAGCCGGGCGCACGCTGGTGCTGCCGGCACAGAATGCCGGGGAAGCGGCGTTGTGCCATCAGGGCGAATTCCGCGCCGCCAGCAAACTGCGCGAGGTCACGGCTTATCTGCAAGGGCTGCAGGCGCTTACGGTGGTTGAACGTGCTGAGCCGGCGGCACCGGCCCTGCTGCACAGCGCCGACCTCAGCGATGTACGCGGCCAGCCGCAGGCGCGGCGGGCGCTGGAAATCGCTGCGGCCGGTGACCATAACCTGCTGTTTATCGGCCCGCCGGGCACCGGCAAAACCATGCTGGCCAGCCGATTGCCGGGCATTCTGCCGCCCATGAGTGAAGAAGAAGCACTGGTATCGGCCTCGGTGTATTCCATCAGTAACCAGAGCAGCGACTGGCAGCAGCGCTGGCGGGTACGGCCCTTCCGCGCACCGCACCATACGGCGTCCGGTGTGGCGCTGGTGGGCGGTGGCTCATCGCCTAAGCCGGGGGAAATATCGCTGGCGCATGGCGGCGTATTGTTTCTGGATGAGCTGCCCGAATTCAGCCGCAAGGTGCTGGATGTGTTGCGTGAACCGCTGGAAAACGGCCGCATCGTCATCAGCCGCGCCAACCGTTCCATGACCTTTCCGGCGCGTTTTCAGCTGATTGCCGC
>JAEWQT010000324.1 GCA_023399105.1 Pseudomonadota bacterium
CCCGGCATTACCCGTCAGGGCCGCGACAGCATTCTGGTGCAGATGCCGGGGGTGGAAGACCCGGCGCAGATCCGCGCTCTGTTGGGTACCACGGCGCAGCTGAATTTTCATTGGGTGGCCGACAGCCGCAGCAACGCGGCCCGTATCCAGCGGCCGCTGGCGGATGGCAGCCAAACCCTGTGGCTCGAACGTGAAGTGGCCATGGCCGGCGAGCATGTGCGCGACGCGCAGCTGGGCTTTAACGCCGAGTCTGGCCAGCCGGTGGTGAACTTCCGCCTCGATTCCGCTGGTACCCGCATTTTCGGCGATCTGACTCAGGCCAACGTCGGCCGCGCACTGGCCATTGTGCTGGATAACCGCGTGATTACCGCGCCGGTGATCCGCTCCGTCATTGCTGGCGGACAAGGGGAAATCAGCGGCGCGTTTACCAGTAAAGAAGCCTCAGAAGTGGCGCTGCTGCTGCGCTCCGGCGCCTTGCCGGCGCCGCTGGACGTGGTGGAAGAACGCACCATCGGCCCCGATCTGGGCAGCGATGCCATCAGCATGGGCCTGACCACGGGGTTGCTGGGGGCGGCATTGGTGCTGGTT
Organism: Pseudomonadota bacterium; assembly: GCA_023399105.1. GTDB lineage: Bacteria > Pseudomonadota > Gammaproteobacteria > Pseudomonadales > Oceanobacteraceae > Venatoribacter. The sequence goes on from JAEWQT010000324.1 coordinate 589, forward strand.
TTTATGCTGCTGGCCTATGGCCGCTGGGGCTTGTTGGCCAGCGTGACGCTGAGCCTGAACGTGATGCTGATCTTTGCCGTGCTGACGGTGCTGGGGGCTACGCTGACCCTGCCGGGAATTGCCGGTCTGATCCTCACCATCGGTATGGCGGTGGACGCTAACATTCTGATTAACGAACGCATCCGCGAAGAAAGCCGCAATGGCCGCTCACCGCAGCTGGCGTTAAAGCTGGGCTTCGATCGCGCCTACCGCACCATTGTCGATGCCAACGTCACCACATTGATTGCCGTGGGGCTGTTGTTTTTATTCGGTACCGGGCCGGTGCGTGGCTTTGCCGTCACCATCGGCATCGGTTTGCTCACCTCCATGTTTACCGCCATTGCGGTAACCCGCTTATTGCTGGAACTGGGGCAGCGCCGCCGGCCACAGGCGCTGGCAGAATTACCGCTGCAACGCTGGCTCCAGCGGCTCACACAAACACCGCTGAACATTATGCGCGGGCGCGTACTGGGGCTGGGTTTGTCGGTTTTGTTATCGGTGGCATCGCTGGTGTTGCTGGTGCAGCCGGGGCTGAATTACGGCATTGATTTCCGTGGCGGTACGCTGCTGGAAACCCATTTGCCACAGGTGCCGACCAACCAGTTGCGTGATGTGCTGGAGCAGCAGGGTTTCAGCCAGATCAGCCTGCAGGAGCTGGGCGGTGCTGGCGAATATTTGCTGCGTTTGCCGTTGGCGGCGGAAGGCGGCCATGCGCTGGCCGACGCCGTAAAAAGCAGTCTGCAGGCCCAGTGGCCGGAGGCTGAATTTCCACGCCTGGAAATGGTGGGGGCGAAAGTCAGCGGTCAGTTTGCCGATGTCACCATTCTGGCAGTACTGCTCGCCGTGACCGGGATGCTGGGTTATTTATGGCTGCGTTTTGAATCGCATTTTGCGCTGGCGGCCACCTTAACGGTGCTGCTGGATGTGACCAAAACCATCGGTTTTTTTGTGCTCACCGGTCTGGATTTTAATTTAACCGCCGTGGCAGCATTGCTGGCGCTGATCGGTTATTCGGTCAACGATAAAGTGGTGGTGTTTGACCGCGTGCGTGAAACTTTGCGTGCGCAGCCCGGCATGGATTGGCCGCAGGTGCTGAACGACAGTATTACCGCAACCTTAAGTCGTACCGTATTTACCTCGGTGACCACGGCGCTGGCGTTGTTGCCGATGGCCATTGCCGGCGGTGCGGCGGTGGCCAGCTTTGCCCAGCCGATGCTGTTCGGCGTGGTGGTGGGAACCCTGTCGTCGATCTTTGTGGCCTCATCCATCCTGTATTATCTGGGGCAGCGCCGGCAGCGCTTGGGGTTGGCGCAGCTGCGTCCGACGGATGAGGAAATTCAGCAGCAATTACAGCGGATTCCATAAACACATTGGTAATAACACGGGCCTGTAACAGGCCCATTCAGGAGCAATACGATGGTGTGGTTCATGTTGGTGGCCGGTCTGGTGCTGCTGATTATCGGAGCGGACGTGCTGGTGCGTGGTGCTGCCCGGCTGGCTGCTGCGTTCGGGGTGCCGGCACTGGTGATCGGTTTGACGGTGGTGGCCTTCGGCACCAGCGCGCCCGAACTGGCGGTGAGCGTTAAATCGTCTTTTGCCGGGCAGGCTGAACTGGCCATCGCCAATGTGGTCGGCAGTAATATTTTTAACGTGTTATTTATTCTGGGGTTGTCGGCGCTGGTTGCACCATTGGTGGTGTCGCAGCAACTGATCCGTCAGGACGTTCCCATTATGATCGGCCTGTCGGCACTGGTGGTGCTGATGATACTGGATGGCATGATCGGCCGGCAGGAAGCCGTGGTACTGGTCACCGGATTGCTGCTGTATACCGTATTTCTGTTTTATCAGGGGCGTAAGAATAATGCGGCTGAGGCGGATGCAGGCAGCGACGCAGAGCCGGCTGCGCCGCTGTGGCAAAACCTGTTGCTGGTGGTGGGTGGTCTGGCCTTGCTGGTGCTGGGGTCACGCTGGCTGGTGGACAGTGCGGTCAGCATTGCCGCGTCCTTTGGTGTCAGTGAAGCCGTGATCGGACTGACCATTATTGCGGCGGGGACGTCATTACCGGAAGTCATGACCTCGGTCATGGCGACCCTTAAAGGTGAGCGCGATATTGCGGTTGGTAACGTGGTAGGCAGTAACGTTTTTAATATTCTGTGTGTGCTGGGGGTATCCGGACTGGTATCGCCGCAACCGCTGGTAGCCGGTGAACAATTATCCGGTATTGATATTCCGGTGATGCTGGCCGTTGCCGCTTTATGTTTACCGCTGTTTTTTACCGGAGCCATGCTGCATCGCACAGAAGGGGCGGTATTTTTGCTGTTGTATCTGGCGTATGTGGGTTACATGGTGACGCTGGCAACCGCATCGCCATACAACGGTTTGCTGTTGCAGATCATCAGTTTCGGCTTATTGCCGCTGGTGGGATTATTTGTACTGGTAACGCTGGCGCATGATCTGCGCCAGCGTCGCAAAGCTTAAATAACCCCAGGGAGCCTCTGGATAACTCTGCACAGCTCTGCGCGAGTCTTTCCGGGCTGTAGAGCCAGGCGGCGAACGCGGAGAATGGCGAGTCCTTTTCAAGTTCGCCAACACCGCTATGCGGCCAGGAAAGCCGCGCCCTACGGGGATTGCAGGAAAGCCCTGACTCGGTGTCGCCGGATTTTGACAGAACCCGCTATGCCTGCAACCCGGCTTCGTGATTCAGAACTTTCCTGCAATCCAGAGCGGGCACCGGGTTATTCAGAGGCTCCCTAGCACCTTCCGCAGATGGTCGTTTAATAAGCGACCCTGCGGGTCCATTTCCTGACGTACCTTTAAGAAATCACCAAAACGCTCATAACGTGCGGCAAATTCTTTGGCGCTGAGGGTGTTAATTTTTCCCCAGTGCGGACGGCCATCGTATTTCCAGAAAATCGACTCAATCGCAGCGAAGTATTTTTTATAATCTTTGTCATGGAAATTATGACAGCTGATGGCAAAACCATCGCGTTTATAAAACGGACTCAGCCAGAAATCATCGGCCTGAATATAACGGGCTTCGATGGGGAAAATCACCGGGATTTTTTCTTTCTTAATGGTGGCCAGAATTTCGCGCAGACATTGCGGGCCGACTTCGGCGGGTACGCTGTATTCCATTTCGTTAAACAGAATATCGCGCAGATTACCGAAAATTTCGTGCGAGGCGCCGTAGCGGGTTTCCGGTTCGACGGTGCTGGCTCCGTAGTTCACCAGCCAGCGGCGTGCAAACGGAATGTAGTCGATCACATTCGACATCATGCGGAAGGCTTCATAGGCATCGCCGCTGGGCGGCGGTACGTCGGCAGGAATCTCAGCCGGATCAATTTTATCCAGTGAAATACCCAGCATGTAATCGCTGTGTGGCAGCGCGTACATTTCATAATGGCGATGCTGACGGCTCAGTTCAGCGGCGCGTTCCAGACCTTCTTCTTCCGACATCATCCAGCTGTGTTCTTTGAGGTAATACGCCGGATCGGCCTGAATACGGGCGCGGGTCATAATGCCCAGTGCGCCGATGTGATTGCCACCGGCCCAGAATAAATCGCTGTTTTTATCCGGGCTGCAGTCAACGATTTCACCGCTGGTACTGGCAAAGCGCATCTGCCGCAGCTGTGTGGACAGGGTGCCCAGTTCGCGTCCGGTGCCGTGGGTCGAGGTCGCAATGGCGCCGGCAAACGACTGACTGTCGATGTCCGACATATTGATGGTGGACAGGCCGTGCTCCCACAGGCTTTTACCCAGCTGCGATAAGCGCGTGCCACCCAGCACATCGGCCTGACCGGTCGTGGTGTCGACGTTTTCGACGCCGCGCAGACGCGCCAGGGATAACAGTGTCTGGTCGGTGGGAACCAGCGCGCTGAAACTGTGGCCGGAACCCACGCAGCGGATGGTTTGGTTGGCATTCTTCAGAATATCGAGCAGTTCCGCTTCATTGCGGGGTAGCAGCCGCTCGTTGGGCTGACAGCTCTGATTGCCCGACCAGTTGCTCCAAGGCAGCACGCGCTCGCCGTTACGGCCAATAATACCGGCTTCGGCAACCGGTTTAACGCTGCTGCTGCAAGCGCTGGTGGCGGTTGTACCGCCGGCGACTAACCCAACCGCACTGAGCTTCAGCAGATTGCGGCGGCTTAACGAAATACGATCAAAATTCATCCTTACTGCTCCCGGCTCATGTAGCGGATGAGATCTTCCAGTTCCTGTGGCCCGCATTCGTTGCAGGTGCCCATGGCCGGCATATTGCCGGTACCCCGGATGGCATTGCTGACCAGTGTAGGCATGCCTTTTTTCAGGTATGGCTGCCAGTCGCGGCTGAAACTGCGCGGTGCACCCGATACAGCAGCTCCATGACAGGCCTGGCAATAGAGTTCGTACAGTTCGCGGGTGTAGTCATCATCGGCGTGGGCGGCCGGCAGCACAGTGACCAGCAGCAGCGCGGTGAGTGTTTTTCTCATTATTATTGTTCCGTGATTCGATAAAACGGAACGATAGTACAACTTTGTCGGCAAGCAGGAAAAGCAGCCACAGCAGATTGGCCGTTCTGGTGGTATGGCATTGGCTGGTCGTGGGGTTGCGGCCTGACAATCAGCGCCCGGAAGTGGCCTGCAGCAGGTAGCGTGATGGCGGCAGTGGCCGGTAAAAGCGCTGCCACAGGCGTTGCTGCAGGAAGCGGTCGATACGTTGCAGCTGTACCTGTTGGGGGGGCAGAGCCGGCAGCGCCGTGCGCAAAAACGCCAGAGTTTCCGGATAGGGGTGGCCAATTAACACGGCATAGCCACGCTTGCGCGCCCGCGCTACGGCCTGGGCAAACTGGCGCTGCAGCGCCGCAGGGCTGAGGTCGTTATCCAGAAATACATCGCGCTCCAGCGCCGGAATGCCAGCCAGCATGGCCTGTTCCAGCGCCACGCTGTTGGGGTTGGTCAGGCTGTCGACAAAGTACAGACCGGCTTCGGCAATCACCGGCATCAGGGCGGCCATTGCCTCACTGTTCTGGGTCAGCAGGCTGCCCATGTGGTTATTCACGCCCTGCACATGAGGAATGGCGGCCAGGTTGTCGCGCAGGGTTTGCTGCAGGGTGGCGGTGTCCATGTCGGGGTATAAACCACCTGGGCCGAGTTTGGCGCCCTGTTCGTTGGCCATCGGCGCGTGCAGCAGAATGCCATGGCCTTGCTGAAAGGCCTGGCTGGCCAGGCTGCGGGCATGCGGCGTATGGGGCAGAAAGGCCAGGTTCAGCGGGCCGGGCAGTGCCAGGGTTTGCTGGCCCAGCGCACGGTTGTTGCCGACATCATCAATAATCAGCAGCAGCTGGGCGGCCTGGGTACTGCTGCTGAGGCCGAGCCAGAACAGAATACAACGCAGCACTTAAGGTTCCCGGCGGGCCCCCAAAATGGTCAGGCCGCGCAGCAGGGTGTGGGCTTCGTAGAGTTGGAAGTCTTTTTTCAGCAGTTCGCTGCCGGGGTCGGCCACATCGGCATTTTCGGTACCGGCGTCGCTGTGATCGCTTTTGCTGGTGTTACGCAGATGGCCGGGCAGGTTGGATTCTTTGTACACGCGCTGCTCCAGCGGCGTGACTTCGCTTTGTTCAATCACAATATCCGGACGGATGCCCTGAGCCTGAATGGAGCGGCCATTGGGGGTGAAGTAGCGGGCGGTGGTCAGTTTCACCGCGCTGTCTTCGGTGATCGGTAACACACTTTGTACCGAGCCTTTGCCGAACGATTGGGTGCCGACAATTAAGGCGCGCTGATGATCCTGCAGGGCGCCGGCGACAATCTCGGACGCTGAGGCCGAGCCGGCGTTGATTAATACCACCACCGCCACATCACCCGCCGGGGTATGGCTGGTGGCCGAATAGCTCACTTCGGAATTGCTGGCCCGGCCTTCGGTGTACACAATCAGGCCGGTGCTGATAAAGGCATCCACCACTTCCACGGCCGCATCCAGTACGCCGCCGGGGTTATTGCGCAAATCCAGAATAATGCCGTTCAGCGGCTCGGTTTTATCGCTGTGCCATTGCTCCAGAATGGCCATTAAATCGGCGCCGGTATTTTCCTGAAACTGGGTAATGCGCACATAGCCAATGCCATTGCTGAGCATTTCATTGCGGACGCTGGCCACTTTGATTTCGGCCCGGGTCAGGGTGAAGGTGAGTAGAGATTTTTCCCCGGGGCGGCGGATTTCCAGTTCAATATCGGTACCCGGTGCGCCGCGCATTTTTTCCACGGCATCGTTCAGGTTCATGCCCATCACGGCTTCACCGTCGAGGCTGACGATCAGATCACCGGCGCGGATACCGGCTTGTTGCGCCGGCGTGTCATCAATGGGGGTTACCACCAGAATCAGGCCGTCCTGCATGCTCACTTCAATGCCCAGACCGCCGAATTTGCCCGAGGTATTTTCCTGCAGGTCGGCAAAGGCATCGGCCTGCAGATAAGCCGAATGCGGATCGAGTGAGCTGAGCATGCCGTTAATGGCGTATTCAAACAGGGTTTTATCGTCGATTTCTTCCACATACGCGCTGCGGATGCGGTCAAAAATTTCGGTGAAATTACGCAGCTCCTGCAGCGGCAGGGCGCCGGGCTGTTGCTGACTGGTATCTTCTGCGGTGGCGGCGTTGATAGACACCGGCAGGCACAGACACCCCAGAACAACAGGCACAACACAACGGCGGAGCAGGGACACAGAATTCAGCATGACAACACCCGGTTCAGATCAAAGCCATGCAGCATGGCATAAATTGGTCAGCGTTTCAGCCACAGGGCGGGGTCCTGCGGGCGGCCACGATGACGGATTTCAAAATACAACGACGGCTCGGCGTTACCGCCGCTGCGGCCGGCGCTGCTGATAATATCGCCCTGGTTCACCCAGCTGCCGACATCGCGCAATAACGCCTGGTTGTGGGCGTACAGGCTCAGGTAACCCTGGCCGTGATCCAGAATCAGAATCAGGCCAAAGCCGCGCAGCCAGTCGGCAAATACCACCCGGCCATGATGTACGGCGCGCACATAATCACCTTCACGGGCGGCCAGTAACCAGCCTTCGTGGCGGCCGCCGCCATCGCGGCGCTGGCTGCCAAAGGCCTGCAGCACCGCCGTGCGCAGCGGGGGGGGTAAGCGGCCTTTGAGGCTGCTGATGGGGCGGGCGTCCAGCTGGCGTGGGCTGTTATCGAGCAGGTTGGCGACTTCCGTCAGCAGCTGCTCCAGTCGTTTGCGGTCGGTTTCTTTTTGCTGCAGCCGTTGCTGTTCGGTTTTCATCTCGCCCTGCAGTTTGGCCAGTAACTGCTGCTGTTGCTGTTTGCGCTGTTGCAGCTGGCGGTTGCTGCTAATCAACTCTTTTTCGCTGCGTTGCAGCTGCTGTTCGCTGGCGGCAATTAAGGTGGCGAGATTATCCAGCCGGGCCAGTTCGGCCAGAATCTGGTTGATGCGTTCAATGCGGGCGCTGTTGAAATAGCTGAAATAGCGCAGCATACGCTGCGCCTGTTGCGGGTCATCCTGGTTCAGCAGCAGTTTCAGCGGGCCTTGCTGGCCCATTTTCTGCGCCGCACGGATTTGTTCGGCCAGGTGCTGACGATGCTGTTGTTGTAAGTCACGGAGCTGTCCCTGCTCCTGGCGCAGCTTTTTTAGGCGGGCCTGCTCCTCCGCCAGCTGGGTGCGAATGGCATCAATCTGTTTGGTCAGTTCGGCAATTTCGAGGTCGGACTGGCGCAGGGCAGCATTCAGCTGGCCGGATTCCTGCTGCGCGTTACGCAGCCAGCTTTCCAGTTTGCTGATTTCCGCTTTCAGGGCGTCCAGCCGGGCCTGATCATCGGCCTGTGCCGGCAGCGCCAGCAGCAGGCACAGACTCAGGCATCCCAGTATCGCTTTCATGCTCAGTTGCCGTAACGGACCAGCGAGTGGCCGCTCATTTCGGCCGGTTGCTCCAGCCCCATCATGGTCAGCAGGGTCGGGGCGATGTCGCACAGGCTGCCTTCGCTGAGACTGACCGGTTCCTGACGGGCATTCACGTACACCAGATTCACGGGGCCGGTGGTGTGCTGGGTCATGGCCTGGCCATTGTCGTCCAGCATCTGTTCGGCGTTGCCGTGGTCGGCGGTAATCAGGCATTCACCACCCACTTCCAGCAGCGCGTCGGTCACGCGGCGGATGCATTCGTCGATGCACTCAGCGGCTTTTACGGCAGCTTCGTACACACCGGTGTGGCCGACCATGTCGCCGTTGGCGTAGTTGCACACGATCAGGTCGAATTCGCGGTTTTTAATCGCGGCCACCAGTTTGTCAGTCACTTCCGGCGCGCTCATTTCCGGCTGCAGATCGTAGGTGGCAACGTTCGGGGACTTCACCAGAATGCGGGTTTCGCCCGGGTATTCTTCCTCACGGCCACCGGAAAAGAAGAACGTAACGTGGGCGTATTTCTCGGTTTCAGCAATCCGCAGCTGGGTTAAGCCGAGGTTGGAAACGTATTCGCCGATGCCGTTGCTGAGGGTTTCCGGTGGGAAGGCACAGCTGGCCGGAATGTCGGCGGCGTATTCGGTCAGCATCACGAAGTCGGCCAGTGCTGGCCGCGCCGCGCGCTCAAACCCTTTGAATTCGTCACCACCAACAAAGGCGCGGGTTAATTCCCGGGCGCGGTCGGGGCGGAAATTAAAGAAAATAATGCTGTCGCCGTCCTGTACGCGGCCATCGGCGCCTTCAATCACCGTGGCTTTGACGAATTCATCGTTTTCACCGCGTTCATAGGCGGCGGCCAATGCGGCGCTGGCGGTCGGGGCGGTGAACTCGCCTTTGGCCAATGTCATGGCATCGTAACCGGCCTGCACCCGCTCCCAACGGTTGTCGCGGTCCATGGAGAAGAAGCGACCAATCACGCTGGCGATCTGGCCGTTGCCCAGTTCGGTGAAGGTGTCTTCAATCAGCTTAATGGACGGCGCGGCGGAGCGCGGCGGCATATCGCGGCCATCAAGAATGGCATGTACATACACGCGCGTGGCGCCGCGGGCTTTGGCCATCTGCAGCAGCGCCACCAGATGTTCTTCATGGCTGTGCACGCCGCCCGGTGACAGCAGGCCGGTAAAGTGTACAGCGGCGTTATTGGTCACGGCTTTGTCGATGGCGGCACAGAGGGCGGTGTTCTGCTGCAGCTCGCCGTCTTTAATGGCTTTGTTGATGCGGGTGAAGTTCTGATACACCACGCGGCCGGCGCCCAGGTTCATGTGGCCCACTTCAGAGTTGCCCATCTGACCGTCCGGCAGACCGACTGCCTCGCCGGACGTCTGAATCAGCACGTTCGGGTATTGCTGCAGCAGACGATCCCAGGTGGGTGTATTGGCATTGGCAATGGCGTTGTTGGCGGTTTCTTCGCGATAGCCCCAGCCATCGAGAATGATCAGTGCGGTCGGTACAGGACGTGCATTCATGCAATAGAACTCTGAAGGTTGCCTGAATGCCGCCATTGTACCCAAAAAGTACCACCTGTGCGCCTGCACAGAGGCCGTCGCCCGATTGATTTTTTCAAGCCCGCTGATAGTCACAGCCGGACGCGCTTTGTGGCGGTGGTTCAGGGCGCGGGCAGGCGTTATACTGCCGGCCCTGATTAATCTGACTGAACTGAGTAACTATGGATCGTCTGTTTGAATTTGTCGGCAATAACTGGTGGCTGGTGGGTTTGTGGGCCGTGTTTTTACTGGCGTTGCTGCGCGACAACAGTCAGCGCAGCGGCAAGACTGTCAGCCCGTCTGAAGCCACGCTGATGATCAATAAAGAAAATGCCCTGGTGCTGGATATCCGTGACAAAAAGGATTTCAGCGCCGGCCATCTGGCCAACGCCCTGAACATTCCCTATGCCAATCTGGCCAGCCGTCTGGATGAACTGAACGCTTACAAAGAGCGGCCGATCATTCTGGTGTGCAAAACCGGTCAGACCGTAACCGTTGCCGGCAAAATGCTGCGTGAAAAAGGCTTTAATGTCGTGCGCATGAGTGGCGGCATGATGGAATGGAACAACCTTAATCTGCCCGTTGTACGCGGCTGACACTAACAATAAAACACAGGACTTAAATCATGGCCGAGAACCAGCAGCCCCAATTTGCTTTGCAGCGTCTGTACATTAAAGACGCTTCCTTTGAAGCACCGAATTCACCAATGGCGTTCACCAAAGAATGGCAGCCCGAGATCAAACTGGATCTGAACAGCGGCGCCCGCAAGCTGGACGACAGCCATTTCGAAGTGTTCATTAAGGTAACCGTTACCGCCACCAACGCCGATGAAACCGCGTTTCTGGTAGAACTGGTACAGGCCGGCCTGTTCGCCATGGTGAACATTCCGGAAGAGCAGATGAAGCCGATGCTGGGCGCCATGTGCCCGAACATCCTGTTCCCTTACCTGCGCGAAAGCATTGACAGCCTGGTGGTAAAAGGCGGCTTTCCGGCCCTGATGCTGGCGCCGATCAACTTTGACGCCCTGTACCAGCAGCGTGCAGCGCAGGAAGCGGCCCAACAGGCGGCGCAGGCGGAAGCACCGCAAGCGACACACTAATCAGCGTCAGCACTGCGTGCTGAATGCTTGACGGGAGACGGGAGAAGCAAAAAATCGCATTGGAACGCCCCCGATAAAGTAGACACTCATCAGATTGCTTGTGATTCGAACACCATGGGGC
>JAEWQT010000117.1 GCA_023399105.1 Pseudomonadota bacterium
GTGCCCGGCGGCGGGATTGCAAGCCTGTTTAGGGAATCTGCAGCGCGGCCACCTCAGGGTGGCGTTGCTGCCAGCCGTCGATCAGGTACTGCTGGTCAATATCCCAGGGGTGAAAACCGGTGCGGAAAAACTGCCGCATGGATTTCAGGTTGTCGCGCAGAATGCCTTTTTTACCCCAGAAAAAACGCGTGGCCTCAACCCATTCTTTCAGGCTGGGAACATGCCGGTCGGCTTTCAACAGCATGAACTGATAGTAGGCAATGCGGGCAAACAGACTGATGATGGAAATAAACATCACCCGTTTACGCATTCGTTCGTTGTTCACCTTCAGGCGGAACACATCAAAAGCCACGGCCTTGTGCTCAATTTCTTCTACCGCGTGCCAGATCAGCATATTGCGGATGGTCGGATCGACATGATCGAGAATTTCCGGATTTTTCAGCAGAAACTCGGCCATGGAGGCGGTGAAATGCTCCATCGCCACCGTTAAGGCCAGTTGCCGGCCGCGTCCAAGGTGTTTTTTGAGCATGGCCACCCGTTGCTGCAGGCGTTCGGTAATGTCCTGCATCGGAAACCCCATGGCGCCGATGGCCTTATTCAGACCTTCGTGCGAATGGCCGTGATGCGCTTCCTGGCCAATGAATCCGCGCATCTGTGCAAGTAATACCGGATCGTCGATTTCGTTCTGGTAATTCCGCACCGAATGAATAAAAAAACGTTCGCCATCGGGAAACAGCGCCGACAACGCGTAAAAAAAGTGCTAACCAGCGGCGGCTTTGTACCGGTTGTCGTCACGCATCCACAGCCTTCAGTGTTAGAATCGCCGCCGGTATATTTCTTCAGGTTGTGTCATGCGTTCTTCCCGTCCCCGCTCTGCTTCCAACTCCCGCCGCGCACCGGCCAAACCGCGCAGTAACGGCAAAAGCCGCTCTGCCGCCCAGAACAGCGGTATCCGGGCGGAACTGCAAAGCCTGTGGACGCAGTGGCAACACAGCACCCCCAAGCCGCCGCTGGATCGCTGGCTGCGCGCCCAGCGCCATCCCCAAGCCGAACTCAGCCAGGTCCTGACTCACAGCGAAGCCATGTTTCATGCCCTGCGCTTTCAGCAACTGGCCTGTGCCCTGGAAGCCCTGCTGGACGATAACAACCTTGATCTGAACGCCTGGGATAGTCGCTGGCAGGAAGACGACACGCGCCAGCTGCACCCCACCGCCTTCTGGTACTGGATTGAACTGCGCAGCCTGCGCGGCTGGGGTTTTACCCGCGCGGTGCGCCAGCAGGAGCAGCGGCTGGCCTTATTCCAGCGCCTGGAAGCTCAGGTAAAAAATGCGCCGCAATCCCCGCTGGCACTGCTGTGGCAGGGTTTCCGGCCGCAGTGGCTGCCACTGCTGCAGGAACGCGCCCGCCGCAGTGGCTGGGCCACGGCCGACCTGCAACGTTTTCTGAATATGCAGAACCAGCAACCACCGCTGTGGCTGCGGGTGAATGAACTGCAGGGGCCGGCCGATGCCGATGCCCTGCGCCAGCTGCAGCAACAACTGCAGGAAGACGGCATCAGCGCCCAGCTGCGCGATAACGCCCTGTGCGCCACCGGCGGCAAAGGTGTGCAACAAAGCGCCCTGTTCCGCAGTGGCCGTATTGAAGTGCAGGATTTCGCCAGCCAGCAGATTGCGCTGGCACTGGACCTGCAACCGGGTGAGAAAATCTGGGATACCTGCGCCGGGGCAGGTGGCAAAAGCCTGGCGCTGGCCAGCCGCATGCAGAACAAAGGTGCGTTAGTGGCCACCGACCTGCACAGCTACAAACTGGATGAACTGAAACGTCGTGCCAGCCGCGCCGGTGCGCGCAATATCCGCACCTTCGTCTGGAATGGCAGCGAACCGCTGCGGTTGCCACAGGAAATTGCCCGCCACGGCGGGTTCGACAAAATTCTGGTGGATGCACCCTGCACCGCCACCGGCACCTGGCGGCGTAACCCGGATGCCCGCTGGCGCTTTAACGACACCAGCCTGCAGGAACTGCTGGCCCTGCAACAACAGCTGTTAACCCAGGCCGCCGCCGCACTGCGCCCCGGTGGCCTGCTGGCCTACGCCACCTGCAGCTGGCTGAGCGCCGAGAACGAAGAACAGGTGGCCCGCTTCGCCGCAGCCAGTGGCTTCAGCGTGCAGGAGCAGCGCTTGCTGGGCGCCCCACAGCACGACAGCGACTGTATGTTTGTGGCGCTGCTGCGCAAGCCGGAGTAATCCGGCTGTCTGCCATTGCTTATTCCGGATTAGGCTCATAAAAAAACACCGCCATGCTAACGCAGGGCGGTGTTTTCGGCAGCCTTGTTAAGGCTGAATCAGATGCAGAAGGATTTCAGCGGCGGGAAGCCGTTGAACTCAATCGCACTGTAGGTGGTGGTGTAAGCACCGGTGGAGAACCAGTACAGACGGTCACCCATAGCCAGATTCAGAGGCAGTTCGTACTTGTAGTTTTCGTACAGAATATCCGCACTGTCACAGGTCGGGCCGGCCAGAACCACTTCTTCGGTTTCGCCCTTTTTCTCCACATACAGCGGGTACTTGATGGACTCGTCCATGGTTTCGATCAGGCCACCGAATTTACCGATGTCAGTAAACACCCAACGGTGCAGGCTGGTGCGATCTTTACGGCTGATCAGAACCACTTCACTCACCAGCAGGCCAGCGTTGGCCACCAGCGAACGACCCGGCTCCAGAATGATTTCCGGGAACTCATCACCAAAATCTTCACGCAGGAAACGGGTAATTTCTTCGGCGTAGGTTTTCAGGTCATTGGTACGGCTGATGTAGTTGGCCGGGAAGCCACCACCCAGGTTGATCATGCGCAGGTTAACGCCGTCTTCGTCTTTCAGACGCTCAAAAATTACCTTCACTTTGGCAATCGCAGAATCCCAGGCGCCAATGTCACGCTGCTGTGAACCTACGTGGAAGGAAATGCCGTAAGGCACCAGACCCAGGTCGCGGGCCAGCAGGCACAGATCCATGGCCATGTCAGTCTGACAACCGAACTTACGCGACAGCGGCCAGTCAGCGGTTTCCGAACCTTCGGTCAGAATACGCACGAACACACGGGAACCCGGTGCTGCCTTGGCAATGTTACGCAGGTCAGCTTCTGAGTCAGTGGCGAACAGAGTAACGCCCTTCTCGTAGAAGTAGCGGATATCCTTTGGCTTCTTGATGGTATTGCCGTAGCTGATACGATCGCCTGTCACACCCTCGGCCATTACCTTGTCCAGCTCATAGCGGGACGCCACGTCAAAACAGCAGCCACGGTCACGCAGAATACGCAGCAACTCCGGCATCGGATTCGCTTTAATGGCGTAGTAGGTCTTGGCGTAAGGAAACGCTTCAATCAGCTCATCCAGCTGACGGGTGAAGGTCTTACTGTCCAGTACCATAAAGGGGGTATCGTGCTGGTCGGCAAAGGTCTTAAGACGGGCAAAGGTCTCGGCGTCGTAGTAGTCTTCAGGCTTGATAACCATTGGGCTCGCTACCTCCTTACTCGGTAGTGATAAGAGTGAAAAAAGTCGCGCAAAGATAGGCTTATCTGAGCTGATGTACAGCGATAATTCCTTGTCTTAACGATCACTATTTATGATCGTAACACGACTGGCGATCAGTTTCTTTGCTCAAACCAGCTGGCCACTCCTGCAGAACAGTGTTACCAACCAGCCTTGCTTACAATCTTAGCCCCGGTCGGCTAAGGTGTCGGGCTGTTTTTCAACCAACCTGTCATTGTCACTATGCTCCGACTGTTTGAACGTTTTGTGAACCCCTTCCAGCCCGAACACCCTCAGCAACCGCCGCAGGGACTGTACGCATTCTGTCGCCATTACACCCGCGGCCTGGAATGCCCGTTACTGACCATGTCAGTGCTGACCGCCCTGATGGCCACGCTGGAAGTAACGCTGTTCAGTTTTATGGGCGAACTGGTGGACTGGCTGGTGCAGAAAACACCCGACACTCTGCTGCAGGAAGAAGGCTGGCGACTGGGGCTGATGGCCATCACCCTGGTGGTGATTTTGCCGACCGTGGTGTTTCTGCATGCGGCATTGGTGCACCAGACCCTGCTGGGTAACTACCCCATGCGCATCCGCTGGCAGGCGCACCGCTATCTACTGAAGCAAAGTTTATCCTTTTATCAGGATGACTTTGCCGGCCGTATTGCCACCAAGGTCATGCAAACCGCCCTGTCGGTGCGCGAAACGGTCATGAAGCTGCTGGATGTGATGGTGTACATCCTGGTGTATTTCACCTCCGCGCTGGTGATCGTGGCCATGGCCGACTGGCGCTTAATGCTGCCCATGCTGGCCTGGCTGCTGCTGTATATCGCGGTGCAGTTTTACTTTGTGCCGCGGCTGAAACAGGTGGCCACCGAACAGGCCGATGCCCGCTCGGCCATGACCGGCCGCATCGTTGACAGCTACACCAATATTCAGACAGTGAAGCTGTTTTCCCATACCGACCGCGAAACGGCCTATGCCCAGGAGTCTATGCAGGGCTTTATGGATACTGTTTACCGGCAGATGCGTCTGGCCACGGGTTTTAACGTTTCCGTCAACACCATTAACTATCTGCTGGTGTTCGCCGTTGCCACCCTGTCGATTGTGTTGTGGCTGGATAACGCCATCAGCGTTGGCGCCATTGCCATTGCCATTTCGCTGGCGCTGCGCATCAACGGTATGGCGCAGTGGATTATGTGGGAGGTAGGCGCGTTATTTGAAAACCTCGGCACAGTGGCCGATGGTATGCAGACATTGGCCAAACCGGCGCAAATTGAAGATGCCAGCAACGCCCCGGCATTACAGGTACCGCAGGGTGAAATCCACCTGGAGCACGTTGCCTTTCATTACCCGGGTCACGATGGCAAACCCGGCCGCGAAGTGTTCGGCGATCTGAACATTCATATCAAGGCCGGCGAAAAAGTCGGCCTGGTCGGGCGCTCGGGCGCGGGTAAATCGACGCTGGTCAATCTGTTGCTGCGCTTTTACGACCTCAACAGCGGCCGCATTCTCATTGATGGTCAGGATATCCGCACGGTTACGCAGGATTCCCTGCGCCAGCACATCGGGATGGTGACTCAGGATACCTCGCTGCTGCATCGCAGCGTGCGCGACAATATTCTGTACGGCAAACCTGACGCCAGCGAAGCCGAATTACTGGAGGCCTGCCGCCAGGCTGAAGCGGATACCTTTATTGCCGACCTGTACGACCCCGACGGCAATACCGGGCTGGATGCCCAGGTGGGCGAACGAGGCGTGAAACTGTCCGGCGGCCAGCGCCAGCGCATTGCCATTGCCCGGGTGCTGCTGAAAGATGCTCCGATTCTGATTCTGGATGAAGCCACTTCGGCACTGGATTCGGAAGTGGAAGCCGCCATCCAGGCCAGCCTGTACCGCCTGATGGAAAATAAAACCGTCATCGCCATTGCCCACCGGTTATCCACCATCGCCGCCATGGACCGCCTGATCGTGCTGGATGAAGGCCGCATTGCGGAGCAGGGCACGCATCAGGAACTGATCGCCCAGGGCGGTATTTATGCCCAGCTGTGGGCGCATCAGACCGGCGGCTTTATCGGCGACGACTAAACCGAGGCTTCCCAGCCGCGCCCTCTTGTTTTTCCAACGTAAGAGGGGTAGCTTCTGTTTATTATTTTTTATTACCGCCGTCCGGCAGCGCAGCATATTAATGACTGCGCCTGCTGTTTTTTAGCGGCGGCTGTTTATTGATTGTGAGGATAGTGTGAGTACAAAACCCGAAATTATTCTGTCGGCACTGGATCTGGAACGTCTGGAGCGTCTGTTGGAAAAAACCCAGTTTCCCGGTAAAGACGAACTGGAATCGGAACTGGAGCGGGCCAATGTCATGGACCCGAAGGATATTCCCGGTGATGTCGTCACCATGAACTCCACCGTGCGCTTCCGCGAATTACCGGACGATGCCGAATTCAGCCTGACCCTGGTGTATCCGAAAGACGCTGGCCAGGAAGGTACGGTATCCATTCTGGCACCGGTTGGCGCCGCGCTGCTGGGTTTATCAGTGGGTGCTGAAATTGAGTGGCCCAGCCCGAAAGGCCGGACTCTGCGCGTGCGCATTGAGGAAATTATCTATCAACCGGAACGCGCTGGTGAATTCCATCGTTAATCGGCACCACTTAGGCCTTTTACGCCAACCCGATCACAAAACCACTTAATGCGGTTCAGCTGATCAGCAGCGGGGAATATACTGCCACCTTTATTTGCGCAAGGAGGCAGTATGCCCATTAAAATCTCTGTTCTTACTCGCCCGTTAAAAGAAAAAATCCGCAACAGCGACCACTCTGAATTAAAAAGCTCCGGTTTCTGGATTGGTCATTTCCTGATGATTCTGGCCACCATTGTGGGCGTATATCTGGCGGCGCAGGCCGGTTTAAAACAAGCCATTCTGTTCGATGAAATTACCGGATTACAACAGGGCTACCATGTCCGCTCAGCCCTTATTGATGAATTGCAAGATAATATTCAGTTACTGAGTGCCTATAAAGAAACCTATCTGAGCAAACAGATTTCCGGCCAGGAATTAAAACAAAACAATCCGGACTTATCCTTTTATATTTGGACCAGTATGCAGCAATCGCCGGTGACCCTGGAAATTCCCGGTTATTTCCTCAACGGCATTCAGCGTTTTTACCGCAGCGTAAACGATATTATCGAAAAAGCCGAGCAGCGCACTTATGGTGCCAGCCACGCCAAAAAATTACTGGATGAACAACTGCAACAAATAAACACCACCTTATTACCGCAATTAAAAAATAACATCAGCGACGTGGAACAACGGCTGTTGCAGCATGATATCCGTATGCCGCAATACAGCAGCCTCCATGGAGGGCAGCAATAATGACCGCTAAACGTTGCCCGGTTTGTCGCCACAGTTTACTGACGCCGACCCAACACCATGGCCAGGAAATTGATGTCTGCCATCATTGTGGTGGCCTGTGGTTTGAAAAAGATGAAATGAACAGCGTGTTGTCGGCCATTGATAATGGCCACGACAATGTCGATTTTTCCGGTCAACTGGGGAAACGCCTGGGTCTGGCTGAACGTCAATGTCCTGACTGCCGCAAATCGTTGCAGCATTACCAGTTGCTGGAACAGTACGACCTGGAAGTGGATGTCTGTCATGGCTGCGACGGTGTATGGATTGATCAGGATGAAATTGCCGCCGTGCAACAATCGCCAAGGCTGCGCGAAACCCTGGAGAAACTGAACACCCAACCCAACTGGAAAAGCTGGGTCTTTCAGTTTCTGTCGCAAATGCCGGTGGAGTACAACATCCGCCCGCATCGTACGCCCTGGGTTACCTGGGCGCTTATTGTGATTAATGTACTGATTTATTTCTCTTACGCTGGCAGCGACAACAGCATGATGGCAGCCATTACCCATTTTGGCAGCACCCCGGCGGAACTGGCGAACGGTGAACGGTGGTGGACGCCATTAAGCGCAACCTTCCTGCACGGCAGCTTGCTGCACCTGGCGGGTAATATGTATTTCCTGTGGCTGACCGGCGACAACCTCGAAGATGCGCTGGGCCACTGGCGTTTTCTCGGGCTGTATCTATTGTGCGGACTCGGTGCCGGTTTCATCAGCGTGCTGATGAACTGGAACAGCGATATTCCCAGTGTCGGTGCCAGTGGTGCCATTGCCGGTTTATTCGGCATGTATATGCTGTGGTTCCGCCACGCCAGCCTGACGTTTATGATCATTGTGTGGCAGAAAAAACTGTCGCCCTTCTGGTATTTCGGTATCTGGCTGGGCCTTAACCTGCTGGGCATGCTGAGCAATGAAGGTGGGGTGGATTATTGGGCCCACGTTGGAGGGTTTATCATCGGTATTATTATCGGTCTGAGCATGCACCGCTGGGTGATGGCAAAGAACCCGTTATTGCCCTTACTGGCGCAACCACAGGCGCGGGTTTTACGCTGAGCCGATAGCTGAAATCATTAAAGGGGATGAACAATCAGCCCACCAACAGGGTGGGCTGATTAAGGTGTTTATAAAAACGAGCTGCGGTCCCGAAAGGGCTTCGGCTCTTTATCTTTACCCGCCAGGCCATTGGCCATGGCAATTTTCTGATTTTTACGTCCCAGTAACCGTGCCTGTACCCAACGCTCCCAGCGCAGCGCTTTCCAGGTATCGGCTTTCCAGGTTTTCTTGAATAAATATTTGGTGGCGGCAATGGCATCCGGGGATTTGCTGGCAATAACCTCGGCCAGTTTTTCCGCTTCGGCCAGCGGATCGGCAGCGAGCTTACTGATCAGACCGTATTCATAACCTTCGGTGGCCGGAAACTGACGGCCGGTCATGGTGAGTTCCTGAGCAATATCCACCCGCGTTAAGCGCGATAATGTGGCCATACCACTCATGTCCGGAATCAGGCCCCATTTCATTTCCATAATCGACAGGTTGGCGTCCGGTGTGGCGATGCGGTAATCGCAGGCCAGCGCAATCTGCATGCCGCCACCGAAGCAATTACCGTGAATAGCGCAGATGACCGGCACCGGCAGATCGCGCCAGCAATGCGCAATTTCCTGCGCCAGATTCTGTTTGGTCCAGGGCCATTTCAGAAAGACTTTCGGAATCATCATCGGATCTTTGGCCACGGCTTTGAAATCCAGCCCGGCGCAGAACGATTCGCCTCGGGCAGCCAGAATCACCGCGCGCACGCTGCGATTTTTCCGCAGCGCTTTGGCGGTGGCGACCATTTCCTTAAACATGGCCATGTCCAGACCATTGAGTTTTTCCGGGCGGTTCAGCCATACCCAGGCAATATGACCGCGAATTTCACACACAACCCGTTGTTCAGTGCTCATAACCCTTTCCTGTTTGTTCAGTCTGCCCCGGAGGCCATCAGCCGGCATGATTCCACAGCCGGAACGCCCGCGCCATGATCATTCCAAACATTGGCGCAACCGTAATTAACAGCACCATGTCTGGATCTGGCGGTTATTCCCAACCAGCGCTGTGTTCCCGCACCAAGGCTGATAGCAGATCAATATGGTCGGGGCGGTCGTTCAGGCAGGGAATGTAGTGGTAGTCCTTGCCGCCGCTGTGCAGGAAGAGTTCGCGGTTCTCCACGTCCAGTTCTTCCAGAGTTTCCAGGCAATCGGCAGCAAAGGCCGGGCTGATGACATCGACCCGCCCCACCCCCTCTTTGCCCCAGGCTTCCAGCGTGTAATCGGTATAGGGCTTCACCCATTCTTCCCGGCCAAAGCGCGACTGGAAGGTACAGAGCCACTGATCGTCATTCAGCCCCAGCTCTTTGGCGACGGCCGCAGCAGTGGCGCGGCACTGCGACGGATAGGGGTCGCCACGGTCTTCGTAGCGCTGCGGAATGCCGTGAAACGACAGCATCAGCTTATCGCCGCTGCCATGCTGCGCCCGGTATTCCCGCACCGAGTCGGCCAGAGCCTTAATGTATTGCGGATGCAGGTGGTATTCGTTTACCCAGCGGGTTTCCGGCAGATGCGGGCAAGCTTTTAAACCTGATGCCAGACGGTCATACACCGCGGCAGTGGTACTGGACGAAAACTGCGGATACAGCGGCAGCACCAGCATACGGCTGACACCAGCAGCCCGCAGCTCACGACCGGCCTGTTCCATGCTGGGTTCGCCGTAGGTCATGGCGAGCGTTACCGGAATATCACAGCCGTATTGCTCTTTTAACGCAGCAGCCAGCGCCTGTTGCTGACGGCGGGAAATGGCCAGCAGTGGTGACCCCTCTTCCGTCCACACCGAGGCGTAGGCTTTGGCCACCCGACGCGGACGGAAGCGCAGAATAATCCCGTGCAGAATCAGCCACCACAGCGGGCGTGGTACATCCACCACCCGTTTGTCCCACAGAAACTCGGCCAGATATTCCCGTACGGCGGCGGTGGTCGGCGCTTTCGGGGTACCCAGATTCACCAGCAACACACCAAAGGGGGGACGTTGAGCTGTCACAGTCGGTTCTCCTGCCTTGTATAAGTTTTGTTGAAGTTTAACTGAGCGGCCGGGCCGGGTCATCCACAGCCTTTGCATGCTTCTGATAGCCCGTATTAATTAAGCAGCCCTTCCGCAGTGCCTGACGGCTCAACAGTGCGTTCCGTTTACTCGACTCGGCAACCCCACTCATAGCCGTTACAATGATCATTCTTTTTCTGTTCCACCGGATTCCCCATGCCCGCCCTTACCTTGCCATTGCCCGTTCTGCTGGCGATGTTGACGGCTATTTCTCCATTGGCCGTGGATATGTATCTGCCTGCCATGGCCATGATGGCCAGCGATCTCGAGACTGATATTCATTGGGTCGAATTATCGGTCAGCGCCTACCTGATCGGCTTCGCCATCGGCCAGCTCAGTGGTGGTCCGCTGTCCGACCGCTGGGGCCGCAAACCTCTGATTATCAGCGGTCTGCTGATCTTTACCATCAGCAGTTTCTTCCTTATCAGTACGGCAGACCTGACCCAGCTGTTATGGCTGCGGGTACTGCAGGCGCTCGGCGGCGGCTTAGCCACCGTTAATGCCGCTGCCATTGTGCGCGATCTGTTCCGCGGCGCCGACGTCGCCCGCACCCTGTCGATGGTCGCCATGATTACCATGATGGCACCGCTGTTAGCACCAGTACTGGGGGCCATTACGCTGAACTTCAGTGGCTGGCGTACGATCTTCTTAACACTCACGGCTTACGGTGGCATTGCGCTGTTGCTGCTCAGCTGGCAATTACCGGAAAGCCACCCACCGGCTGCCCGCCATAAGCGCTGGCCCTGGCAGGATTACCGCCGGGTTATCGGCCACCCCCGGGCGCGGCGTATTCTGCTGGCCCTGAGCCTGTCATACAGTGGCATGTTTATCTTTATTACGGCATCGCCCTATCTGTACCTGGAACATTTCGGCCAGTCGCCAGAGCGTTTTCCGTGGCTGTTCGGCGCCAATATTCTGGTGATGATGGCCATGAACCGCCTGAACATTGCACTGCTGAACCGCTACCACAGCCAGGTCATTCTGCGTGCGGGCTTAACGCTGCAGGCCGCCTGTGCCTCGTTGCTGGTGCTGAGCTTTGCGTTGCTACCCCAGGCCAGCCTGTGGCTGATTTTGCCGTTGATTATGGTGTTTATCGGTAGCCTGGGCCTGATTGGTGCCAATGCCATTGCGATGGTACTGCACCACTTCCGTGACATCAGCGCCACCGCTAATGCCCTGGCCGGCGTATTGCAGTTCTGTGGCGGCGCCCTGGCCGGACTGATCTGGTCGCAGTTACACGATGGCTCGCCGCTGCCCATGGTTGGCCTGATGCTGGTTACGGCGACGCTGGCATTGCTGATGTTGTTTCACTTACCTGCAGAACAAAGCAGTGATTGCAACGAACCTGTGCGCTGATGAAACAATAAGGGCTTGATCTCTGAGTCTGCCCGAAACAGAATGAACGTTCATTCCGGATGGTCTCCATGGACAAACGCGAACAAATTCTTGAAGCCACCGCCGATCTGATTGCTGAGCAGGGTCTGCAGGATTGCCCGATGGCCAAAGTCGCTCGTCATGCCGGCTGTGGCGCGGGTACGATTTATCGTTACTTCAGCACCAAAGAAGAACTGGTGCAGCAGCTGTATCTGCA
>JAEWQT010000131.1 GCA_023399105.1 Pseudomonadota bacterium
CTGTTCCAGCTGACCGCTGGCGTTGTACTGACGCCGATACAGCTGCTCGCCGTAATAGTCGGCCTCTTCGCGCTCATTCGCTACCGGCACGACGGCAACCGGCGCTTCGCGTACCCGGTCGAGGTTCAGCAGCACAATGCCGGCCAGCAGTGCCAGCGTCAGAACGACGATGTGCTTACGCATCAGAGTACGCCCGCCCGCAGCAGGTCGTGCATGGTCAGCACACCGGCTGCCCGTTCGCCGTCTTTGACGACCAGGGCGTTGATTTTGTTGTCTTCCATTATTTTCAGGGCCTCGGCGGCCAGGGTGCCGGGGCGGGTGGCTTTGCCACCGCGGGTCATCACATCGGCCATGGTGGCGGTGTGAATATCAACGCCCTGATCAATGGCCCGGCGCAGGTCGCCATCGGTAAAAATACCCAGTAACTGACCATCCTGTTGCACCGTGGTCATGCCCAGACCTTTGGAGGTTACCACCAACAGTGCCTGCGACAGCGTGGCTTCCGGGCCGACCACGGGAATGCCGGCACCGGTGTGCATAATATCGTCCACTTTCAGCAGCAGGCGCCGGCCCAGCGAGCCGCCCGGATGGGAAAAGGCAAAGTCTTCGGCGGTAAAACCCCGTGCTTCCAGCAGTGCCACCGCCAGTGCATCGCCCATCACCAGAGCACAGGTGGTGGAGGAGGTAGGGGCCAGATTAAGCGGACAGGCTTCCTGTTCCACACCGGTGTCCAGGTGGGCATCGGCGGCTCTGGCCAGTGTCGAGGCGGGGTTGCCGGTCATGCTGATCAGAGCGGTGCCCATGCGTTTCAGCAAGGGTAACAGGCTGGTCACTTCACCGGTTTCGCCGGAATTGGACAGGGCAATCACAACGTCACTGGGCTGGATCATGCCCATGTCACCATGGCTGGCTTCGCCAGGATGCACAAAAAACGCTGGCGTACCGGTGCTGGCCAGGGTGGCCGCCAGTTTGCTGCCGATGTGGCCGGATTTACCCATGCCGGTCACCACGACCCGGCCCCGGCATTGCAGTATCAGCCGGCAGGCGGTAGCGAAGGTGCCGCTCAGGCGTTGCTGCAGCTGACCAACCGCCTGTTGTTCCAGGGTAATGGTGCGGCGGGCGGATTGTTCAAAGTCAAAATTCAGATCGGTGCTCATCAGCTTGCTTCAATAAACAGATACAGAAGATAGGCGGTAAAACCACCGGTCAGTAACAGACCGGAAAAACGCCCCATGGTGCCCTTGCGGTAATTCACCACAAACAAAGCCAGCAGCATCAGGGTCATCACCATCATAACGGCATAGTCGCGGTACAGTGCCATGCTTTCTACCTGAGTAACGGCCAGCAGACCCGGGACCGGCATCACCGTGAGCATATTGAAAATGTTGGAGCCGATGACGTTACCGATGGCGATATCGTGATGGCCTTTTAACGCACTGGCGACCGAAGCGGCAAGCTCCGGCAGGCTGGTGCCGATGGCCACGATGGTTAAACCAATCACCAGTTCGCTGACACCAAAAAAGGTGGCCACGCTGACCGCGCCATCGACCAGCATACGTGAGCTGACCAGCAATGCCGCCAGCCCCAGCACCATCAGCAGCAGGGCTTTGCGCATCGGGGTGCCTTCAATAGCAGCGGCTTCGTCTTCATCGACAATGGGTTCACCGGATTCGCTGGAATCCAGGAACATCAGATACAGGGCAAAGGCCATGGCGGCAAACAGGATCAGGGCATCGGTTAAATTCAGCTGCAGATCCATCAACACCAGACCACCGATGATGCTGACCAGTATCAGCAGTGGCAGTTCTTTTTTCAGTAATTTTTTCTGCAGCGGAATCGGGCTGATTAACGCGGTAATACCCAGCACCAGGCCGATGTTGGTGATGTTGGAACCCAGAGCGTTACCCACCGCCAGGTTACCGGCACCATCGAGCGCAGCCATGATGGAAACAAAAATTTCCGGTGCCGAGGTGCCCATGGCGACGATGGTCAGACCGACCAGCAGTGGCGACATGCCCAGATGACGGGCGGTGGCGGCGGCACCAATAACAAATTTGTCCGCACTCCAGACCAGAATAATCAGGCCGGCGATAATCAGAGCAACTGCAGTCAGCATGGGGATGGGCATCCACAGAAAAAGATCAGCCGGCATTGTACCGGAGGGATGGCTGCACGCAATGTACAGAAGAATTGTCCCGTTCCGGTGCAACGCAGCGTTTTGCCAGAGGCAGCAACCAGCGGCGACTGTCGTTTGGTTCTGAATCTGGCATCCGTTATGCTAACGCCCACGTTTTGATGGCGACCGGGAGTGTCGGCATGTCCTTGCCAGAGTCCTATGTCTCGATCCGCGGGCTGAGTTTCAGCCGTGGCGAGAGAATGATTTTTAACGATTTGTCGGTGGAATTTCCACGCGGCAAAGTCACCGCCATTATGGGCCCCAGCGGCACCGGTAAAACCACGCTGCTGCGTCTGATCGGCGGCCAGCTGTTGCCCGATGCGGGCGAGGTGGTGGTGGCCGGCGAAAATATTCCGCAATTATCCCGTACCGGTCTGCTGGAAATGCGCCGCGAAAAAATGGGCATGCTGTTTCAGACCGGAGCGTTATTTACCGACCTCAGCGTGTTTGACAACGTCGCCTTCCCGTTGCGTACCCATACCCGGCTGCCGGAATCCATGATCCGTGATCTGGTGTTAATGAAGCTGGAAGCGGTGGGTTTGCGTGGTGCCCGTAAGATGATGCCAGCGGAGTTGTCCGGTGGCATGGCACGGCGGGTGGCACTGGCGCGTTCCATCGCCATGGACCCGGAACTGATTATGTACGATGAACCCTTTACCGGCCTCGATCCGGTCTCCATGGGTATGATCGTGAAACTGATCCGCGGCCTCAACGAGGCCCTGGGGTTAACCAGCATACTGGTATCCCACGATGTGGAAGAATCCTGCGCCATTGCCGATTACCTGTGCGTGATTTCCGCCGGTAAGGTGATTGGTTTTGGCACGCCGCAGGAACTGCTGGATTCCGACAATGCCGAAGTGCGGCAATTTTTGCGCGGCGAGCCGGACGGCCCGATGCCTTTCCATTATCCGGCGGATGATTACCGTCAGGAACTGCTGAACGGAGTGAGCTGATGCTGCAGCAACTACAGAACATCGGTAAGCGCGGTGTGCTGGCGATGGAATCCATTGGCCGGGCCACCTTGTTGTTGTGGCATTCCGTTTTCTGGGGGGGGCCGGGCAGTGCCGGTTTTGCCGACCTGCTGAAACAGATTTACGCCGTCGGCATCCGCTCGCTCATTATTATTGTGGTCGCTGGCTTCTTCGTTGGCATGGTGCTGGGCTTGCAGGGCTACAACATCCTGGTCGATTTTGGTTCCGCCGCGGCGCTGGGCACCATGGTGTCGCTGACCCTGCTGCGCGAGCTGGGGCCGGTGGTTACCGCCTTGTTGTTTGCCGGCCGTGCCGGTTCGGCGCTGACCGCAGAAATCGGCCTGATGAAAGCCACCGAACAGTTGTCCGCCATGGAAATGATGGGGGTTGATCCGCTTAAGCGCGTGATTACGCCGCGCCTGTGGGCCGGCATTATTTCCATGCCCATTCTGGCGCTGCTGTTTTCGACTGTGGGCATCTGGGGCGGTGCATTTGTGGCCATTGATATGCTCGGCATCGACGACGGTGCCTACTGGGGCAATATGCAGTCGGCGGTGGAATTTTATGATGACGTGATCAAGGGCGTGATCAAATCCATCGTGTTTGGCATCGTCGTAACCTGGATTGCGGTGTACCAGGGCTACGACTCGGTGCCCACATCGGAAGGTATTGGTAAGGCCACCACTCAGACGGTGGTGATTTCTTCCCTGGCGGTGCTGGGGCTCGATTTTGTACTGACGGCCGTGATGCTGGGAGGCGTCTGATTATGCGTATGCGTTTTATTGAACTGAGTGTGGGTGCCTTTGTGGTGCTGGGCATTATTGCGCTGGTGCTGATGGCATTCCGGGTCAGCGGCCTGTCGTTGCAGAGCAGCGGCGATACCTACACGGTGAAGGCCCGTTTTGAAAATCTCGGCGGTCTGACCGAACGCGCCAAGGTATCGATGGCTGGCGTGACCATCGGCCGGGTCAGCAAAATTTATCTGGATCAGGAATGGTATGCCGCGGTGGTAGAAATGGAGATCAACAAGTCCATGAGCACCATTTCGGTGGATTCCTCGGCCGCTATTCTGACCGCCGGTTTATTGGGTGAGAAATACATTGGCATCAGCGTCGGCGCCGAAGATGACAACCTGAAGCACGGTGACTGGATCGAAGACACCC
>JAEWQT010000135.1 GCA_023399105.1 Pseudomonadota bacterium
CGGTGGGCGTTGATCCGGTTGCGGCAACAGCGATTGTAAATCGCGGTAGTGCAGCATTTTATGACCGATCGGCGTGGCAGCATCGGCCCAGCCTGACTCTGTCATATTGTGCGGTGCGGCAGCTGTCGCTGGCGTCGGTTCTTCGGCCATGGCATGACCATGATGCGGGTGATGACCGGCGTGTTCATCGTGGTTATGGTCGTTATGTGCAGCATGATTCATGGCCGACATATCATGGCCACTGTGAGCGTCATGGTTTGCGTCACCATCTTCAGCATCGTGTCCGTTGCCGTGTTCATGACTGTGCCCCATATCGGCCATGGTCAGTAAGGCGCGGGGGCGGGCTTTCGGTTCGGCAATCGGCGTAACCGGTTCCTTGCCATTCGTTAGTAACGCCAGTGCAAAGCCACTGCGATCAATGGATTCCGCTTCCAGCACATAACGGTCGTTGCGGGGGTGGATCAGCACATCGTACGTTTCGGCGGTACCAATGCGGAATTCCTGCACGGTGACGGGTTTTACCGGCTGGCCATCAGCGCTGACCACGATCATATCCAGACCGGGAATCCGCACATCAAAAAACGACATGGCAGAGGCGTTAATAAAGCGCAGCCGTACGGTGTCGCTGGGGCGGAATTCTCCGTGCCAGGGGCTGGCGGCAGGCTGGCCATTCACCAGAAAGGTATAGCCGGTAACGTCAGCCAGATCGGTACGCAACATGCGCATCTGATTCCAGTCGGCGCGCTCACGCAGCGTGCTCAGCAGGCCATCGTGCTGAATCTGGCGCCACACATCGGCCAGGGTTTCACGCTGGTCCTGATAATATTCGGCGGTCTTTTTCAGATTTTTCATGATCTGATCGCCGGGCAGGTCATGAAAATCCGACAGCATCACGACGTAATCACGTTCACTGCGTTCATGCGTCGCCACGGGTTTTTTACCGGCTGGGTGCACAATAAAGGCACCGTATAAACCGTCCTGCTCCTGACTGCGGCTGTGCGCGTGATACCAGTAAGTGCCGTGCTGACGCAGTGTAAAGCGATATTCAAAATGGGTTCCCGGCGGAATACCGGGAAAGCCATTAAAACCGGGTACGCCGTCCATATAGCCGGGCAATAATAAGCCGTGCCAATGCACAGAGGTGTCCTGATTTTTCAGGTCATTGTGAACGTGAATAACGGCTTCTTCGCCTTCTTCAAATTCCAGCGTGGGGGCCGGAAACTGGCCGTTCACGGTAATGCGGGGTAATGCTTTGCCGGTAATGTTCACCGGTTGTTCAGCAATGTGCAGGTGGTATTCACGCACCTTGGCCGGTGTGCCAGCCTGCACCTGTATAAACATCAAAAGGCCTGCCAGCAACAGCGGCAGACGCACGAATAATCGGGTCATAAACAATCTCCTGAAACTGAAAATTAAAAAGAATTCAGATCAGGTGTGTTGTGGCGGGCGTAACAGCAAAGATGGATGGCCCAGGCGTGGGTTATCAATAAACCAGCGGGCTAAGACATGCGGTGGTGGGTTGAGGCTGACCACAGCGGCATGCCCCGGCATGGTCAGCCAGTGGCACAGCTGCTGACACAATGATTGTGCACAATCAGGGCAGTCGTCATGGGATGTGGTTGCGTGTGAGGTGGAACGATGGTCGGGCGCGGCGCCTGTCGCCCGGTCGTGGCAGGGCAATGCGTGATCTTCGCCAGTGGCAGCGGCTGCCGCCGCCGGGTGTGCCGGTACAGCGCCATGAGCCGGTAATGCATGCAGCGGAGTAACGGCCGACAACAGGCTGCCCCACGCCATTAACAGCGTGCACAACAGAATCAGCCAGGCCGGTCGTTGTTTTCTCTGCATCGTTATTACTCAGGACGAGCTGGCCGCCAGGGTTTCCAGCAGCAGGCTTTGGGCCTTGATAATATCAGCATTTTTACCTGGCTGCGCCCGTACATAGCTACCGTCGGGTTGCAGATCCCAGGCCTGACAATTGTCCTGCATGTACACTTCCAGCTCGTTTTTCATGCGCTCTTTCAGTTTGTTGTTTTCAATCGGGAAGGCGGTTTCGACCCGGTGCAGCAGGTTGCGTTCCATCATATCGGCACTGCCGGCGTAAATTTCATCTTTACCGTTATTGAAGAAATAATACACCCGGGTGTGCTCCAGGAAGCGGCCAACGATGGAGCGTACCCGGATGTTTTCCGATAGTCCGGCAATGCCCGGCCGCAGACAACACATACCCCGGATAATCAGCTCGACTTTAACCCCTGCCTGCGCCGCTTTATACAGTGCCCGGATTAATTTGGGTTCGGTTAAGCCATTGGCTTTAATGCGGATTAACGCCGGTTTACCCGCTTCGGCATGGCCGCGTTCGCGGTCGACCATTTCGATCAGTTTTTTGTGCAGGGTAAAGGGGGCATGGAACAGTTTTTTAATGCGCAGCGCTTCGCCCATGCCGGTGAGTTGTTGGAACACCTTATGAACGTCTTCACCAATGGAATCGTCACAGGTTAAAAAGCTGTAGTCGGTATAGGCGCGCGCATTCCCGGCGTGATAATTACCGGTACCCAGATGCACATAGCGTTTATATTTGTCGCCTTCTTTGCGCACAATCAGCATCATTTTGGCGTGGGTTTTATAGCCCACTACGCCATACACCACCACCGCACCGGCTTCCTGCAGGCGGTTGGCCAGATAGAGGTTTTCTTCTTCGTCGAAGCGCGCACGCAGTTCAATCACTACCGTCACCTCTTTGCCATTGCGGGCGGCATCGACCAGCGCATTCACAATTTCTGACTTGGCGCCGGTACGGTAGAGGGTTTGTTTAATAGCGCGGACGTTCGAGTCTTTGGCGGCTTCGCGCAGTAAATCGACCACCGGGGTGAAAGACTCAAAGGGGTGCAGCAATAAGGTGTCTTTATCGCGGATGCTTTCAAAAATACTTTTCTTGAAATTAATGTGCTTGGGCAGGCCCGGTGTGAACGGTGGATATTGCAGATCGGGGCGGTTGATCTGACCGATCACTTCCATTAACCGGCCCAGGTTTACCGGGCCGTTTACGCGGTATAAATCATTATGTTCGAGGCCGAATTTCTTCAGCAGAAACGATGCCATCTCCTCCGGACAGTTATCCGCCACTTCCAGACGCATTTCATCGCCGAAATTGCGCGAATGCAGTTCGTCTTCCAGCGCCGAGGCCAGGTCGGCGGTGTCTTCGTGGTCAATTTCCAGATCGGCGTTACGGGTAACGCGGAACTGATAACAGCCTTTTACCGTCATGCCGGGGAATAATTCGTCGGCGTATTCGTGAATCATCGACGACAGAAAAATAAAGTGATCACCGCCATTGGTCAGGGCATCGGGCACGCGGATAATGCGCGGCAGTGAGCGCGGTGCGGGAATAATGGCCATGCCGGTTTCGCGGCCAAAGGCATCTTTGCCCTCCAGCTCGACAATAAAATTCAGCGATTTATTCACCAGCCGCGGGAAGGGGTGCGAGGGGTCCAGCCCGATGGGGCTGATCAGCGGCTGAATATTATCGTCAAAATAAGCCCGTACCCACACCCGCTGTTCTTCGCTCCAGTCGGCGCGGCGCAGGAAATGAATATCTTCTTTTTCCAGTGCCGGAATCAGGGTGTCATTCAGAATGCTGTACTGACGCTCCACGGTGGTGCTGCACAGGGTATGAATGGCATTCAGCACCTGTTGCGGGTGCATGCCATCGGCACCGGCCTGTTCCCGCGCAAACGCCAGCTGGCGGGTTAAGTTGGCGACGCGGACTTCGTAAAACTCATCGAGGTTTTTGCTGAAAATACACAGAAAAAACAGCCGTTCCAGTAACGGATGCGTTTCATCCAGCGCCTGTTCCAGCACGCGGATATTAAACTGCAGGTGTGACAGTTCGCGGTTAATGTAGTATTCGCTGCTGTTCA
>JAEWQT010000214.1 GCA_023399105.1 Pseudomonadota bacterium
CCAATGGCCACCACCGATAACCCTTCTACCGTTTGTTGCAGCCGCAGTTGCAGCTGGCTGCGGCGATTCATCGACGACAACAGATGCTGGTTTTGTTCCTGAATGGATAAATCCACCCGGGTACGCAGCAAACTGGTGGTGCGGCTGATACGACGCGATAAATCTTCCAGCCGGTCGCGTACCGAGTTACAGGTTTTAATGCCCGGCGTTAAGCGCCGCTCCAGAAATTCCCGCAGGCTCTGCATGCCCTCAATCGGGCTTTCCTTCAGCTGACGCAGGCGGTCACGGACCAGATCGTGATAGGCCACCGCCGCCGAGAAACGGAAGTTGGTATCACTGCGATGGCGCTCGACTTCGGCCGCCAGTTGCGATAATTCCTGCAGCAGTATCCGCTCATCTTTGCCGGCATCAATATCCGAAATGCTCTGGTTCAGGGTCGCCAGATTTTCTTCCACCTGCGCCAGCTCACCGCCCATCTGCCGGGCAATGGGTAACGCCAGCAGCGACATTAAACGATAGGTTTCCAGCTCGCACAGGCGCTGCACCAGTCGCCCGCTCTGATACGGGGTTAAACCGTGGTTGCAGGCCACCATGCGGCCAAAACCGTCGCTGTGTAGTTTAAACGCCGTCCACACCTGGGCTTTTTCATCGGCCACCCAGGCACCGGACACCCGCTGGCCTTCAAACCAGCGTTGCAGCTGTTTGTCGTCCGGCGGGGTATTCACCACGGCCAGATTCAGGGCCACCACCAGTTCGCCGGGTAACGCCGCCAGCCAGTCTTTCGGCACATTGCCTAAGGCATCCGGCGCAAAGGGGCTGGTATCCGGGCAAATAAAGGTGAAGTTGGCAAACTCCATGTGCCGTTCCCAGCGCAGTTCAAAACCACCGAAATCCTGATACAGACAGGAGGAATCCTGCGCCGGTGCCGGCACACTGAAGCGCTTGCACAGGTCCACCACATGGTCGTGCAGGGCTTTACGATTGTCGTTCAGTACCACCGTAAAATGCGTAACCTGACAGGGCCCTTCAATAACCGGCGACGGCCGGTTGTGCAGCTCTTCATACAACGCCGACCGCCACGGGTGTACCTGCAAGGCTACCGCCGGGGCAGCAATGTCGGGGGTTTTATCCGGTAAGGCGTATTTCATAACAGATCCTGATTTATAAAAATGCGTGCAGGTAAGTATCCAGCGCGCTTTGATTTTGCTGTTGCCAATCCTGCTGCCATTGTTGCCAGCGCTGGCGCTCAACCGGACCGACATTCATATCGGCGGGCAGTCCGGCCTGTAAATCGTTCAGGCTCAGATCCTGCAGTAATTGCCCCAGAGTAACGCGGTGCTGGTCAGCCAGCCACACCCACTGCCCTTCCTGGCTGCGGGTTACCAGCCCCATCTGCTGCAGTTGCTGCAAGCCCACCCGTACCTGCACCGGGGTTAAGTCGGGCAGGCGCCGCGCCAGTGCCGCTTCACTTAATAACCGGCCTTGCTGTTGCAGCTGTAATAAGGTTTGCACCAGGCGTAAGCGCCGCCACAAGGGCGGTAATTTACGATTGGCCGGAGCGAAGTGGCTAAGGGCATAACTGAGTTCGGCGCCCAGTAACACCAGCATCCAGGCCAGATAAATCCATAACAGAAACAGCGGCACGGCGGCAAAGGCGCCGTAAATCAGCTGATAGGACGGAAACATGCCAATAATACGGCTGAACAAAAACTTGCCGGCTTCAAATAACAGCGCAATCAGCATGCCGGCCAGCAACGCATTACGCCAGGGCACCCGGCAGTTGGGTACCAGCATATAGAGGGCCGTTAACGCTGCGGCACTGAATAACCAGGGCAAAAAACGGAACGGCAAGGGTACTTTTTCCAGATCGGCGACCATCGGCAGTGACGCCACCAGCGAACTGGCGGCAATCGCACCGCCAATCAGTAATGGCCCCAGACTGAGCACCGCCCAATAACGGAAAAAATTCTGCAACCCGGAGCGGGGTTTATCCACGTTCCAAATGCGGTTGAACTGCATTTCAATGGTACGCAGCAGCATTAATGCGGTAATAAACAGAAACACCACACCAATCCAGGTTAGGCTGCGGGCCTGCTGACTGAACGCCAGTAAATAGGCTGAAATCTGCTCACTGCCTTCCGGCATCACATAGGCCAGCAGGTTGTTGCTGAGATCACCGCCCCAGCTTTGTAAGGCGGGAATGGCACTGAGGGTGGCATAAATAACGGTTAATACCGGCACCAGCGCAAACAGCGTGGTGTAAGTGAGGGCTGCAGCATCACGGCGGCGCTCGGTGCCCTCGAAACGCTGAATCGTTTGCCATAATACCGGGCCAACCCGCGCCAGTGACCGTTGCGTGCGGCGCAGGCCAGCCAGCAGACGGGGAAAGGCTTTTTTCTGCATTCCGGTTTCCTTTGTTACCATAGCGGCCCTTGGTACCGCACACTCAGAGGCAAGCATGAGCGAAATCCGTATTTATCACAATCCGCGCTGTTCCAAATCGCGCGAAACGCTGGCGCTGCTGCAGGCGCAGGGTATTCAGCCACAGATAGTGGAATACCTGAAAGACACCCCAAGCGCTGCCGAACTGCGTGACATTCTGACCAGGCTCGGCATCCCCGCCCGCGACCTCCTGCGTACTAAGGAAGACGAGTACAAAACCCTGGGGCTGGATAACCCGGCATTAACCGAAGCCGATATTATTGCCGCCATGGTTGCCCACCCAAAACTGATCGAGCGCCCGATTGTGGTTAAGGGCACTCAGGCGCGCATTGGTCGCCCGCCCGAGCGGGTGCTGGAGATTCTGGCATGAGCAACCCTTACATTCTGGTGCTGTATTACAGTCGCCACGGCAAAACCGAAGCCATGGCCAAACAGCTGGCACGCGGCGTCGAGCGGGTAACCGGTATGGAAGCTCGGCTGCGCACCGTGCCGGCAGTATCCCCGGATACCGAAGCCTCACTGCCGGCGGTACCCGACAGCGGCGCCGTGTATTGCAGCTATGACGATTTAAAACACTGCGCTGGCCTGCTGCTGGGCAGCCCGGTGCGCTTTGGCAATATGGCCGCCCCCTTAAAGTATTTTCTCGATGGCAGCAGCCCGCTGTGGCTGACCGGCGCCTTAATCGATAAACCGGCGGGGGTATTTACTTCGTCATCGTCACTGCATGGCGGCCAGGAATCCACTCTGCTGAGCATGGCCTTACCGCTGCTGCACCATGGCATGCTGTTCTGCGGCATTCCCTATTCCGAGCCTGGTTTAACCAACACCCGCGCTGGCGGCACGCCTTATGGCGCCAGCCACTGGGCCGGCGTACAAAATGAGAACAACTTAACCGCTGAAGAAATTCAGCTCTGTCAGGCACAGGGCGAACGCATCGCCCGGCTGGCACAACAACTGGCAGGAACCGCAGAATGATCACCAAAGTGAAGACCGCCCGCTGGATCATGCTGGGCAGCTATATTGCCCTGCTGCTGTTGCTGGTCTTACAAACCCTGCTGAATCCACCAGCCACTGAAAACCTTGGCACACTGCAATTGTGGGCCGCCGGATTTATCCTGGCGCTGTTTAAAATACTGCCGCTGTTGTTGTTTGTGCGCGGTTTAAGTGCCGGCCGCCATACCACCGCCGCCTGGCTGGCCTATATGGCGATGCTGTATTTTGTCTTTGGGGTATTACTGACCTTTACCCCGGGTGCATCCGGCTGGGGCTGGGGA
>JAEWQT010000205.1 GCA_023399105.1 Pseudomonadota bacterium
GCGCTGAATGAAGCCGCCAACCGCCGCTTCCAGATGCCGGATGGCAGCTTCCGGCCGCTGACCAGTGCCGAACGGGCCGAGCAAAACAAAGACGTGGATGAGCTGATCCGCCAGTATTGCCGCTGAGCGCAGCTCAATGGCTCAGACGCGCCAGATCAGGCTGGCCTGACGGCCGGTAACGGCCTGACGACGATAAGAATAAAACTGCTGCGAGTCACGAACGGTGCAGTGCTCACCGCCATGAATATGAACCACGCCGGCACGCTGCAATTGTTCGCGCGCCAGCTGGTATAAATCGGCAAAATAACGATCGCCCTGTCCGGGGTGGAAACAGTTTTCTGACGCCCAGGCAAAAGCCGCTTTCACCTCAGGCCCCACCTCAAAATGCTCAGCACTGATGGCCGGCCCCAGATACACCAGCACCTGCTCAGGGGCAGCAAACTGTTGCAAAGTATTCAATAACACGCCGGCGGCCAGGCCGCGCCAGCCCGCATGCGCCGCCGCGACGTGTGAGCCATCGGCCGCACAAAACAGCACCGGCAGACAATCGGCGGTCAGAACGGCACAAGCCAGACCTTTTTCATGGGTAAATTGCGCATCGGCAACCGGCACCACGGTGCCACCACAGGCCGCCACCACGGCGGTGCCATGCACCTGATTCAGCCATTGAATGCTGCGCACCCCCGGCAGCTGTTGCCATAACAGCCGGCGGTTATGCGCCACGGCAGCCGGCTGATCGCCAACGTGCGTGGCCAGGTTATTGCTGTCAAAAGGGGCAGCAGAAACACCGCCACTGCGCTGGGTAACCACCGCCCGCACATTGGCGGGCAACGGCCAGGCGGGGGTAAAAAAAGCGTCAGTCACGGGCGGCATCGGCTTCCAGCACATCGAGCAGATGCACGAAATCGTCCGGCAGATCCACTTCCCATTCCATCCATTCTTCGGTGTCCGGATGCAGCAGGCCAAGCTTGCGCGCGTGCAATGCCTGACGGCCAAAATGCAGCAGGGTTTCCCGCAGTTCCGGACCGATGCCTTTGGTTAAACGGGTACGCGGCGCATAGGTGGAATCGCCCACCAGCGGGTAACCGATGTGGGCCATGTGCACGCGGATCTGGTGCGTACGGCCGGTTTCCAGTTTCACGCGAATATAGGTATGGGTCGGAAAACGCTTCAGCACCCGGTAATGGGTAACGGCTTCTTTACCCATCGGATTCACCGCCATTTTGGTACGCTGGGTGCCGTGGCGACCAATGGGTTCTTCAATGGTGCCACCGCCGGTCATATAGCCCTGCACCACGGCTTCGTATTCGCGGCCCATGCTGCGGTCCTGCAGCTGCCCGACCAGATGATGCTGGGCCTGCAGTGTCTTGGCCACCACCATCAGACCGGTGGTGTCTTTGTCGAGCCGGTGCACAATGCCGGCGCGGGGAATATTGGCCAGTTCCGGATAACGATGCAGCAAGCCATTCAGTAAGGTGCCTTCATAATTGCCGGCGGCCGGGTGTACCACCAGCCCAGCGGGCTTGTTAATCACCAGAATCTGATCATCTTCGTAGATGATATCCAGCGGGATATCTTCTGCCTGCCAGTCGCCTTCGGGCGTCAGCTCGGCCTGCAACTCCAGCGTTTCACCGCCGATCAGCTTATCACGGCCACGGCGCACTTCGCCGTTCACCAGCAACTGGCCATCTTTGATCCATTGCTGCAGCCGCGAACGGGAATAATCGGGAAAGAGTTCGGCGGCAATCTGGTCGAAGCGACGGTTGCCCATGTCGAAGGGAACTTCTGCGCGGTGTGCAATCTGAGTGTTCATAAAGGTTCTGGCATGCTGTGATGGGGCACTAAGCAGATAATGCCAGGCGCCCTGGTTGGGGCGGCCCGGTGTCTGTGCTTTAATACGGCGTTTCGCCAAGTATATAGATAATCAGGAATGCACTCCATGAACTCCCGCTGGCTGCTGGTTGTTTTTACCCTGTTACTTACTGCCTGCTCCGGCAACCCTAACCGCAATCAGGAACTGACCGAGCAGGAATATTACCAACAAGCGCGTGAATCGCTGGCCAATGATAACTTTATTATTGCGCTGGAACGGCTGCGCGAGCTGGAATCCCGCTACCCCTTTGGCGCCTATGCCGAACAAGCCCAGCTGGAAATGATTTACGCCCAGTACAAGCTGTCCGACCTGGAAGCGGTACTGGCCACCACCGAGCGCTTTATCCGTCTGCATCCGCTGCACGAACAGGTCGATTACGCCTATTACATGCGCGCGCTGGCCACCTATGAAATGGGCTTTGTGTTTGCCGAGCGTTATTTTGACCACGATGTCGCCCGCCGTGATCCGACACCACTACGCGATGCCTTTGCCTATTTTGCCGAGCTGTTGCAGCGCTACCCCGACAGCCCTTACACCGCTGACGCCCGTGCCCGCATGGTGTACATCAAACAACGCCTGGCCTCCCACGAAGTGGGCGTGGCGCGCTATCTGATGAAACGCCATTCGTTTATTGCGGCAGCCAACCGGGCCAATACCGTCATGCTGAATTACCAGGGCACCCCGGCGGTGGCCGAAGCACTGGCGCTGCAGGTAGAAGCCTATAGCCATCTGAATATGACCGAAGAAGCCGCCAAAGCACTGGCCCTGCTGCAACTGAATTACCCGGATCACCCGCAACTGCAGGATGGCGAATTTGTCGAATCGGGCCTGGCCATGACCGACCGCCGCTCGATCTGGAACATCATCAGTTTTGGGATGATTGATTGACGCTAACCGCTCGCTTCGCTTAACGGAATGTGGGAGTGGTCCATGACCACGATCGGGCCGCCAGGCCCGCTTATACAAATGTGAGAATGATTGGCCCGCTAAGGCGGGCTGTCGCAGGCATGGCCAGCTCCCACCCCCTCAGATCCCCGCCTTCCAGCCATTGACCACCGGATAACGCCGGTCGCGGCCAAAACCACGCTGACTGACCCGCACCCCAATCGGCGCCTGTCGACGTTTGTATTCGTTAATATCCACCAACCGGATAACCCGCAACACATCGTCTGCCGCAAAGCCGTCCGCGATAATGGCATCGGCGCTCATGTCCTGCTCGATATAGCGGGCCAGAATGGCGTCCAGCACGGCGTAGGGTGGCAGGTTGTCTTCGTCTTTCTGATCCGGCGCCAGCTCCGCTGACGGCGGTCGTTCCAGTACCCGCTGCGGAATTACCGGGCTTAAGCTGTTGCGGTATTCGGACAGCGCGAATACCTGGGTTTTGTACACATCTTTTAACGCGCAGTAGCCGCCGGCCATATCGCCGTACAGGGTGCTGTAGCCCACCGCCGATTCGC
Organism: Pseudomonadota bacterium; assembly: GCA_023399105.1. Taxonomy (GTDB): domain Bacteria; phylum Pseudomonadota; class Gammaproteobacteria; order Pseudomonadales; family Oceanobacteraceae; genus Venatoribacter. Next base: position 3,331 of record JAEWQT010000205.1, read on the forward strand.
TCTTGTTACTGGTGGTCAGCACCATGGCGCCGCTTTTGTTCGACAACGCCATCAGCAGCACGCCACGACAGCGGGCCTGCAGGTTCTGTTCGGTGGTATCAACCGGCAACCCGGCAAACTCGCCGGCCAGCTGCTGCATAAAGGCGTTGTACATGGGCTCAATGGAAATCGAGCTGTATTCCACCCCCATGGTGTTTGCCTGCTCAGCGGCATCGGCCTTGCTGATATCCGAGGTGTAAGCGAACGGCATCATCACCGCCTTTACCCGCTCAGCGCCTAAGGCATCGACGGCAATGGCCAGGGTTAAAGCCGAATCAATACCGCCGGATAAACCCAGCAACACACCGGGAAAACGATTTTTTTCCACATAATCCCGCACGCCGCACACCAGCGCCTGATACAGACTGCCCAAGGTATCGGTATGGGCCACGGCGCTGTCGGTCAGCGCACTCAGTTGCCCCTGCTGCCAGCGCACCAGCCCTAACGCTTCCTCATAGGCGGGCAGCTGCAGTACCGGGGCGCCGTTGGCAGAAACAGCAAACGAGGCACCATCGAACACCAGCTCATCCTGGCCGCCGACCTGATTCACATAGAGCAACGACAGGTTGTGACGACGGGCATGGGCAGCCAATACGTTCACCCGTTCACTGTGTTTACCCTGATGGAAAGGCGAGGCATTGATGTTCAGAATCAGGTCGGCACCGGCTGCGGCGGCCTGCGCCACCGGCTGTTCATGCCAGATGTCTTCACAAACCGTCAGCGCCAGCTTATGACCGCGCCAGGCAATCACACAGGGCTGATCGCCAGCACTGAAATAACGCCGTTCATCAAATACCTGATAATTGGGCAAGCATTGTTTGGCATACCGCCCCAGGCACTCGCCGCCATGCCAGAAACCAGCACAGTTAAACAGTTGGCCACTTTCCCGCCAGGGGAACCCCACCACAATGGCAATATCCTGACTGGCGGCGGCAATCTGTTGCAGCGCCTGCTCGACCCGCAGCTGCAAACTCGGACGTAACAACAAATCTTCCGGCGGATAACCGGTAACAGCCAGCTCAGAAAAAACAATCAGGTCGGCGCCCTGCTGCTGCGCCTGACGGCTGAGTTCAACAATACGCTGCGCATTGCCGGCGATGTCGCCGACCAGAAAATTCTGTTGCGCCAGCGCCATAACGAGTGACTGAGACATATTCCCGGATTACCCTGATGAGTGGTGGCATATTGTCGAAAAATTCCCCGGCCGGTGCAATGCAACAAATGCCGGTCGTCAGCAAGGAGCGAATGTGAAGGGTTGGTTTTCCAGAGGCATGATGGTGCGGGGCAAGCAACTGCTGCAGCTGTACAGCTATTACTCGTTGCTGCTGGCGCTGGTACTGATGATTACCGCCGGCCTCGACCGCAGCGCTACCTTTGTCGGCAATGCCCGCCCCATTCTGATGCTCAGTGCCGCCAGTGCCTACGTCGTTGCGGCCGCCTTGTTTGCCGCCCTGGCCAGCCGCCGGCCCGACCCGCAGGCCGCCGTGGGCTATATGTTTGTCGAAGTCGCCTTACTGGCCGCCATGATGCTGGCCTCCGGCGGCCTCAGCTCCGGTTTCTCCAGTTTATTGCTGATTCCCCTGGTTATTTCCAACCTGCTGGCGCCCGGGGTGCTGGGGCTTGGCGTGGCCGCCTGGATTACCCTGGCGGTGTTTTATACCGAATATATTCAGCCGCAGGACATTAATGCCGCCGAGGTGGTGCGGGCCGGTTCGTACGGCCTGTTGGCCTTTGTGCTGGCCATCCTGACCCAGGGCGTATCACGCCGGCTGAACAGCGCCCTGAGCCTGGCCTCCGAACAGGCCAGCCATTTACGCCGCCTGCAACGCTTCAGCCAGCAGGCACTGCTGGATATGCCCGATGGCATTATTGCCTGTGATCCGGGCCACAAAATCCTGCTGCTGAACGAACGCGCCGGCCAATGGTTTAACCTGCAACAGGGTGATATTTTGCCCGCTGATCTGCGGTTTTGTGGCGAACAGAAACTGCTGGATCATCACGGCGAAAATCTG
>JAEWQT010000317.1 GCA_023399105.1 Pseudomonadota bacterium
CACGACCACGCGGCGGGCATTGACCGTATTCTGCAGGCCGGCCAGCCTGGTTGTTATTACAATATTGGCGGACGTAACGAACGCACGAATATTGAGGTGATTAAACTGCTGTGCGAATCAGTGGAAAATGTTTTGCAGGAAAACCCGGACTTGCAGGCGCGTTATCCGCAGGCGCAACAGGCACTGGCCGGCAACGCGGCGGCACTCATTCAGCACGTCGATGATCGCCCCGGGCATGATCAGCGTTATGCCATTAATCCGGACAAAATCGAACGGGAATTAGGCTTCCGGCCGCAGCATGATTTCCGTACAGCGTTGCGCACGACGGTGGTGTGGTATTTACAGCATTTTGCCTGACCTCAGGCTGGGCGGAGGGTGCTGAATTCGTTGGGCGTAGGCGCTGCAGTTTCTCCCGGCCCATTCGTTTCAGCGCGCAATAGGTCAGCCGCAGCCTTATCAACCCAGCTCGCAGCACTGCTGTCACGGGCATGGCCCATTCCCACAACAGCCCCGGGCAGGGTTGGCGGCCGGCTTAAGGTTTTATCGCATAAAACTGATACATCCCGGCAAAAAGATCCGGATTGCTCTGCTCCAGCGCATGCCATTCTTCGATGCGGATTTCGTGGCTGTTTTTACCCACCAGTTTTAATAATTCCCGTCCTGCCGGTGGTGGCAGCATGCCCATCCATTGCAGGCCGGCGCGGGCCAAAAAGCCGGGTAATTCACGCACATCAAACACATGCTCCTGTTCGTGGAACAGCAAGTCACGACAGGCGCTTAAGCTGTAAAAATCGTTGGATTCGTACAGCGCCTGCCAGTCGCCGGGCAGGGCTTTTTGCAGCAGCGCTTCGCGTACCAGGCGAATGTCGGCATCGGTGCGCGGGCGGTTATCACCCAGCAGTTGCCGCAGTTGGGTAATCATGCGGCGGGCGGTGGCGCTGTAGAGGGCCACTTTCATAATGCCACCCGGTTTTAATTGCGCTGCCAAAGCCTGTAACCCCTGTTGCGGGTCTTCCATATGGTGCAGCACGCCGGAACATTCAATCACATCAAACGGCTGGTCGGGCTGTGGCAGTTGCAGAATATCGGCCTGGGCAAACTGCAGTTGTAACTGTGGCCATTGTTCGGCTTTCACACTGGCGTAGGCCAGGGCGGTGCGGCTTAAATCAATGGCGTTAATGTGCAGCGCCGGGAAATAACGTGCCAGACGAATGGCGTGACGGCCGGTGCCGCAACCTGCAACCAGCACCCGCAATGGCTGCCCGGGGCGCGGCAGTTGGCCACTGTGATCCGGGAAGGTTTGACGCAGCGCCGTGGCGTAGTCGGCTGGCTGGTTATAGCCAATGTCGGTCCAGCGCGGGTAGGGGTTCTGATCGTACTGCTGCTGTACGCGCAGGGAGACGTCGTTATCGCTGTCGTGGCTGCTTAATGACGGCAGTTGCTGTGCTCTGGCTTGCAGTGTTTTGGCTTCATTCAGACTGCGTTGCATATAATTGTGCAGCAGTTCGGGCCAGTGCAGATCCCGTTGCAGCAGCAGCGGGAAAAACTCGCAGCGCGCCAGCGGCTTGTACATTAAGGTGAGCAGCATGGCCGGGTAAGCGTCGGCGCTGTTCAGGTTGTCCAGTTGCAGCATTTTGCTGCACAGCTGTTCCAGCTGTTCGGTTAACAGATTTTCCTGTTCGGTGCTATACCACACGGCTTCGTTCAGGCCGGTTTGTTGCGCCAGCGCACTCACCAGCGGCAACAAGTCCTGGCGAATGGCCAGATTACGGCTGCAGGATAATAACAACGACTGGCGCAGCGTCAGCAGCAGGCGCTCCATCACCGGATCCGCAAAATAGAAGCGCTGCAGGCATTTCAGCAGCAGCGGGTCGGCGGCTAAGGTTTCCAGTTCCAGCGGGCAGCCAGCGTCTGACAAACGCAGCTTATGCTTCAGCAACGAGGTGGCCAGACCGCGCAGCTGGCTGTAGTCCACTTCGGTAAAATCCAGCCAGCGCAGCAGCTCTTGTTCCAGTTCTTCGGCGTAAAAATCGGCGGCGACCTGCGCGGCCGATTCAAATAACTGGCTGCGGATCTGAATATCATCGGCCTGGGTTTTGGCCAGCTCGCGGTAATGGCGGAAGGCTTCAGCGTAGTCACCCTGCAGAAATTTAACGTGCGCCAGCGAGTTCAGCGCTTTGGTGGCAACGCGGGAAATACGCGCCGAGCGCTCAAAATACTGTTCGGCATCGGCCAGCTGCCCCTGCGCCAGCGCAATATGGCCAGCACTGTACAGCAGGCTGGCGCTGTCGGGTTTTTGCAGCAGACCTTGTCCTACCCAGAATTCGGCAGCCGCATAATTACGCCGCTGTAATTCAATTCGTGCCAGCAGGTTAAGGCCGGGCAGATAGTCCGGACGCAGTGCCCGCGCCTGCATCGCCAGGCGGTGAGAATGCTCCAGCTTGGCGGCGTTCTGTTGGTTAACGCCGCTGCTGTACAACCGGCTGGCCTGATCGTACAGGGGCCGATGCTCGGCGGAGGGTCCGGCCGGGCGGGTGGTTTGCAGGGTTGCGCTGATCATTTTCAGTGCCTCATGAATGCGTTTTCAATAAGGCTAAGCAGATATTGTGCCATTTCGTAACTTTATGATTTTTAAGGTTTTATTCTTATAAAGCAGCGGCAAATAAGATTTTTTGCCGCACCCGGGCGGACACCTCTTGCCGCTGCTGCCGGCCTGTACCATGCTGAAAATCCGTTAAAGAATATTCCCCGGCGGCCGTAATAAGGGGTACAGGCGAAGGCCAGCACAGGAGAACCACCGTATGTACAACAATGGCGCTAAGCAGTATCAGCAAGTCAACCTGACGTCTGAAGTTCTGGATGCTGATCCGCATCGTTTAATTCAGATGTTAATGGAAGCCTCACTCACCCGCATGGCGCAGGCCAAAGCGGCGATGGAGCGTGGCGAGATGGACACCAAGGCCAATTTGCTGGGCCGGGTGAACGACATCATCCAGACCTTACAGGGCAGCCTGGATCACAATGCCGGTGGTGAACTGTCAGCCAACCTGGAGCGTCTGTACGATTACATGGTGCGCCGCTTGCTCGAAGCCAGCCTGCACAACGACCAGAGCATGGTGGATGAAGTGATCCGTCTGATGCTGGAAGTAAAATCGGGCTGGGATGGTATCCGTGATGAATACCTGCGCAGCCAGGGGCGGGCGCCGGTGAAGTCTGCCTCCGATGGCCAGAACGAACCCCGCATGGCCGCTAATTTTTCTGCCTGAACGGGCCAGCTTCCCCCTTTCCGACTAATAGACCGGCACAGATCACGATCTGTGCCTTGTCAGAATTCCGTCGCTTCAGTATAAAGGCCGTCAAC
>JAEWQT010000337.1 GCA_023399105.1 Pseudomonadota bacterium
ATTTCGCCCAGATCGTACAGATAATCCAGATCGTCAAAGCGTACCTGAATGGCTTCCGCCACCGGAATGGATTTGGCGTTGGCCAGGGCGCAGAAGTCGCCACCCGGGCAGCAGATCATATCGGTCAGCAAGCCAAGGGTCGGTGTTGCCAGGCCCAGGGCTTTGGCTTGTTGCCACAGGTTGAACAGTTCGCGTTGCTCAACATCGGCCAGTACCAGGTTCTGCTGATGGGTGGAGCGGATTTCACCAAAGCTGTACTGATCGGCCAGGGTGGCAATTTGCTCCAGCTGTTTAGAAGTAATGTCACCCGGCGGGGTGCCTTTCTGCTTCAGAGTCAGGGTAACCACAGCATAACCGGCTTTTTTGTGCTTACGCACGTTGCGGCCCAGCCAGCGGGCGAAGGCGGCATTTTCGGTACGCGCTGCGCTCAGTTCCGCCGGCTCGTCGGCCAGCTCCAGATACGCGGGGTCGGTGAAATGTTTCTTCACCCGGTCCAGCTCGGCCTGGGTCAGCTTGCCGTCACTGTGGCGGGTGCGTTCCCACTCGGCCTCGACCAGTTCACGCATGCGCTCGATACCCAGCGCCTTGGTCAGGATTTTGATCCGGGCTTTGTACTTGTTGTCGCGGCGACCAAACTGGTTGTAGACGCGGATAATGGCGTCCAGATAGGTCAGCAGGTCTTCTTCCGGCAGGAAGCTGCGGATTTCTTCGCCGATGATCGGGGTACGGCCAAGGCCGCCGCCAACCAGAATGCGGTAACCGATCTCACCGGCGTCATTGCGCACCAGATTGACACCGATATCGTGAATCTGAATGGCGGCACGGTCAGCACCCGGTACGGCGTTAACGGCGATTTTGAACTTGCGCGGCAGGAAGGCGAATTCCGGGTGGAAGGTTGACCACTGACGGATAATTTCGCAGTAGGGGCGCGGGTCGGTAATTTCTTCGGCAATCACCCCGGCGTATTCGTCGGTGGTGGTGTTGCGGATACAGTTGCCGCTGGTCTGCACGGCGTGCATCTGTACTTCCGCCAGCTCGGCCAGAATCTGCGGGCATTCTTCCAGCTTCGGCCAGTTCAGCTGCAGGTTCTGACGGGTGGTGAAGTGTGCATAGCCTTTGTCATAGGTGCGCGCGACGTGAGCCAGCTTGCGCATCTGTACGGAGCTGATGGCACCGTAAGGAATGGCGATACGCAGCATCGGCGCATAGCGTTGCACATAAATACCGTTCTGCAGTCGCAGCGGCAGGAATTCGTCCGGTGCAATTTTACCGGCCAGAAAGCGCTCCATCTGCCCACGGAACTGGGCGACGCGCTCATTCAGCAGTTGCTGATCGTACTCATCGTAAACGTACATAGTAACCCGGTTGCTAACCTGTCGTTAGTTAGAGGAATGGTTATGGCGGCGAACAATAGCAGACGCCTTATATTCTTAAAATGACTATTTATCTATATGGAAATAACAGAAGACTCTAAGAAGGTGCCTCTGAGCGAGCGCCTTAAAAGACGCTCGCGTTCAGTGTTTGCGCACCGGTGCGCGGCCCTGCAGATGCTGCAGCAGGCGCTGCGGAAAGTCGGTAAACACCGCATCCACACCGGCCTGCAGCAGCTGACGGGCCTGATCCACATCGTTCACGGTAAACACCATGCAATGATAACCCGCAGCGCGAATGGCCTGTACCTGCTGGACATCAAAAAATTCTTTGGCGAAATGCAGGCCAGCACAGTCGGCTTCTTCCAGCCGGTGTTGCCAGTCAGCCGGAATGGCTTCGACGTTCAGGCCTCGGGTGATGTGCGGCAGGTGCCGGCGCGCCGCCTGCAGAGCATGAATGCTGAAGCTGCTGAACAGCAGCGGCTGCTCAAAGGGTACCTGCTGTAAGGCCTGGTGAATGGCCCATACAGTCTCAGGTTCACGGCCGATGGTGGGTTTGATTTCCAGATTCAGCCCCAGCTCCAGCTGATTGGCCAGTGCCAGTAATTCGGTGAGTGTCAGCATCCGTTCCTGGTCGAACTCAGCGGCATACCAGCTGCCGGCATCCAGCTGTTTCAGCTCGGCCAGCCGTTTCTGAATAAGCAGTCCGTTACCATTGGTGCAGCGCGCCAGATCGGCGTCGTGATGAATTACGGCAATGCCATCGGCAGAAATGGTGACATCCACCTCGGCCCAGCGAGCACCCTGATGGGCGGCCAGTTCAATAGCGGCGCGGGTGTTTTCCGGCGCCGAGCCACTGGCACCGCGATGGGCCACCACCGGGGTCAGGTATTCGTAAGCGTCAGGACTGGCAAAGGGCATGCTGTGGCTGGGCATAAAAACTCCGCAAGGGAACGTCAGGCAGTCAGAGGGTGATCCGTGCCCAGTGTCGCGAACGCCAGATCAGGGCATAAATCAGCGACAACGTAATACGTTGCAGACCCTGAAGCAACCAGATTCCCAGCAGACCAAAACCGGCCACCGGACCGGCCAGGTAGGCCAGCGGTAACAGCACGCCCCACTGCATGGTCAGGCTGATGCGCATCACCTGATGGCTGGCGCCGGCGCCCAGCAAGGCCTGGGTCAGCACCATGGCGGTGACTTCAAACACGATATTGAGGCCGGTAATGCGCAGCGGCCAGCTGCCCAGTTCAATCAAATGCTGATCAGGGGTGAAGATGCCGAGAATGGTTTGTGGAAACAGCCATAAGGGCAGACCAAGAAAGGCCATCATCAGCATCGCCACACGCACCACTTCCCAGCCCCAGCGATAAGCATCCTGAGTATCACCACGCCCCAGTGCGTGTCCGACCAGACTGGTGGAGGCAATGCCCAGCCCGACCGCCGGCAGAATCAGCAGCAGCGCCAGACTGATAAGAATATGGCCAATGGCCTGCTCCTGGGTGCCGACCTGGCCAATAATCCAGAACAGCACACTGACCCCCAGGGCAAACAGAGCCTGCTGGGTGGAATTGGGCAGGGCGAGGCGGATTACCTGAGCCAGTGTGTGTCGCTGCGGCCAGCGAAAACGGCCACGAACGTGGTGCCGGAAGGTCAGCCAGCTGTACAGACCAGCGCCGAAAAAGAGGGCAATGCTGGTGCCGATACCGGAACCCACCGCGCCGTAACCTTGCCAGTTGCCGATGCCGAAAATAAGCACATAGCTGACCGCTACATTCACCAGGTGCATCAGCAGCAGGGAGTGCAGATAAATACGCGCCTGGCCGATGCCACTCCAGTAACCGCGGTAAACAAAGTTCATGGCTACGGCGACCGTGGCGGCGGTGCGCCATTCGAAATAAGGTATAGCAATATCAAGGACTTGCGCATCAGAGTTAAACAAGGGGATTAACCAGGGCGCGAGCAGAATAAACAGCAGAGCAAGGGGGATGCCGACTACCACCGACAATAACAGGCCGGCGGTGAGCGGGTCGTGCAGGGAGTCATCGCCGGCGCCGTGGCGGCGGGCCACCAGCGCTTGCACGCCGGCCGATAAGCCCATCACCATGGACACGGTCATAAAGGTGGCGTAGCCGCCGACACCGACGCCGGCCAGAGCGGTTTCCCCCAGCCGGCCGACCATGGCGGCATCAACCAGATTGATCAGGCTTTGCGACAGCATGCCGCCAATAATGGGGATGCCGATGCTGAGAATGCGGGTCAGCCGCTGCGGTTCAATTCCCAGCAGACGACTGACCGGAAGCAGCCCGTGCATGCCTCAGCGGTCGTAGCTCAGGTTAGGGGCCAGCCAGCGTTCCATTTCCTCCAGTGCCATGCCTTTGCGGCGGGCAATATCTTCGACCTGATCGCGGTCGATTTTGCCCAGACCAAAGTACTTGGCATCCGGGTGCGAGAAGTACCAGCCACTGACCGAGGCCGCCGGGGTCATGGCGAAGTTTTCGGTCAGCGATACGCCGGTGGCCTGCTCGGCGTCCAGCAGACGGAACAGGGTGGTTTTCTCGGTATGGTCCGGGCAGGCCGGATAGCCCGGCGCAGGACGAATACCTTTGTAGCTTTCTTTGATCAGTTCTTCATTGCTCAGCTGCTCATCGGCGGCATAGCCCCACAGCTCTTTACGCACGATTTCATGCAGGCGCTCGGCAAAGGCCTCGGCAAAACGATCGGCCAAGGCTTTGATCAGAATGCTGTTGTAGTCGTCGTGCTTGGCATCGTAAGAATGGGCCAGTTTCTCGGCCTCGATGCCAGCGGTGACCACAAAAGCCCCGACGTAGTCATCGACCGAGCCTTCCGGCGCGACAAAGTCGGCCAGTGAGTAGTTGGGCTGATCGTTAGGTTTATCGGTCTGCTGGCGCAGCTGATGCAGCACGGCCAGTTCGGCACTGCAGTCTTCATTAAACACCACAATGTCGTCTTCGCCCCGGCGTTGTGCCGGCCATAAGCCAACCACACCACGGGCGGTAAAGAGTTTTTCGTCGATGATGCGGGTCAGCATGGCCTGGGCATCTTTGTACAGGGCGGTGGCGGCTTCGCCGACCACTTCGTCTTCCAGAATGCGCGGGAATTTGCCAGCCAGTTCCCAGGACATAAAGAACGGCGTCCAGTCGAAGTACTGCACCAGTTCAGCCAGATCAAAGGCTTCGTATACCGTAATGCCCAGCTTATTGGGTTTTACCGGTTTGTAGCTGCTGAAATCCGGGCGGAAGGCATTGGCGCAGGCCGCTTCGTAGCTGAGCAGGGCCTTGGCCTTGCGGTTGGCATTACGTTCACGCACAGCCTGATATTCATCGCGACGCTCGGTCACGAAGGCGGCTTTGGCGTCGGCGGTTACCAGCTTCTGGGCCACGCCCACGGCGCGGGAGGCATCGGCCACATACACGGTAATGTCGTTCTTGTATTGCGGCTCAATCTTTACCGCGGTGTGCGCTTTGGAGGTGGTAGCACCGCCAATCATCAGCGGAATCTGGTAGTTCAGACGCTGCATCTCGCGAGCCACGTGCACCATTTCATCCAGTGACGGGGTGATCAGACCAGACAGGCCAATGATGTCGACGTTTTCTTCTTTGGCGACTTTGAGGATTTTTTCCGCCGGCACCATCACGCCGAGGTCGATCACTTCGAAGTTGTTGCACTGCAGCACCACGCCCACGATGTTTTTACCGATGTCGTGTACGTCGCCTTTAACAGTCGCCATCAGGATTTTGCCCTGGGTTTCCGATTTGCCGTCTTTTTCGGCTTCGATAAAGGGCAGTAGATAGGCCACCGCCTGCTTCATCACGCGGGCACTTTTCACCACCTGCGGCAGGAACATTTTGCCTGAGCCGAACAGGTCACCGACCACGTTCATACCGTCCATCAGCGGGCCTTCGATCACCTCGATGGGGCGGGCAAAACCCTGACGGGCTTCTTCGGTGTCTTGTTCCACGTAGGCGTTGATGCCTTTTACCAGGGCGTGGGTCAGACGCTCACGCACCGGCAGGCTGCGCCATTCTTCGTTTTCTTTCTCCTGCACGCTGCCATCGCCGCGGTATTTCTCGGCAATTTCCAGCATGCGGTCGGTGGCATCCGGGCGGCGGTTCAGAATCACATCTTCAACACGCTCTTTCAGCTCGGCCGGCAGGTCGTCGTACACCGCCAGCTGACCGGCGTTGACGATCCCCATGCTCAGGCCGTTCTGAATGGCGTGATAGAGGAATACCGAGTGAATGGCTTCACGCACCGGCTCATTGCCACGGAAGGAGAAGGATACGTTGGACACACCGCCGGAAATCTTGGCGTGGGGCAGGTTGTTGGTAATGAACTTACAACTGTTTATGAAATCCACCGCGTAGTTGTTGTGTTCTTCAATACCGGTGGCGACGGCGAAGATGTTCGGATCGAAAATAATGTCCTGCGGCGGGAAGCCGACTTTGTCGACCAGTACGCGGTACGAGCGTTCGCAGATTTCGTTTTTGCGCGCTTCCGTATCGGCCTGACCTTGCTCGTCGAACGCCATCACCACCACGGCGGCGCCATAACGCAGGCAACGCTTGGCTTTGGCGATGAATTCTTCTTCGCCTTCTTTCAGCGAAATGGAGTTCACGATGGCCTTGCCCTGAATGCACTTCAGACCGGCTTCGATGATTTCCCACTTGGACGAGTCGACCATGATGGGCACCCGGGCGATGTCCGGCTCGGCGGCAATCAGGTTGAGGAAGCGCACCATGGCGGCCTGCGAATCCAGCATGCCTTCGTCCATGTTGATGTCGATGATCTGGGCGCCGCTTTCGACCTGCTGGCGCGCCACGCTCAGGGCTTCGTCGTAGTTTTCTTCAATAATCAGCCGCTTGAACTTGGCCGAACCGGTGACGTTGGTGCGCTCACCGACGTTCACAAACAGACTGTCTTCGTCAAAGTTGAACGGCTCCAGGCCGGCCAGGCGACAGGCCGGACGGATATCCGGAACAACCCGCGGCTGATGCTTCTGTACCGCTTCAGCAATGGCCTTAATGTGTGCCGGAGTGGTGCCGCAGCAACCGCCGACAATATTCAGAAAGCCCGATGCAGCAAACTCTTCGACAATCACCGCCATATCAGCGGCCGACTGATCGTACTCGCCGAATTCGTTCGGCAAGCCGGCGTTCGGGTGCGCGGAAATAAAGGTGTTGACCTTATTCGACAGTTCTTCAATGTGCGGACGCAGTTCTTCGGCACCCAGCGCACAGTTCAGGCCGACCGACAGCGGGCGGGCGTGGGCAATGGAGTTCCAGAAGGCTTCGGCGGTCTGGCCGGTTAGGGTGCGGCCTGAAGCGTCGGTGATGGTGCCGGAAATCATAATCGGCAACTCTTCGCCTCGGCGTTCAAACACTTCCTGAGCGGCAAAAATCGCCGCCTTGGCGTTCAGAGTGTCGAAAATGGTTTCAATCAGAATCATGTCGGCACCACCGTCCATCAGCCCTTCGGTGGCTTCGATGTATTCGCTGACCAGTTTGTCGAAGGTGATGGCGCGATAACCGGGGTCATTCACATCCGGTGAAATTGAGCAGGTTTTGCTGGTCGGGCCAAGCACGCCGGCCACGTAGCGCGGGATGCCGGTCTCGGCTTCCACTTCATCGGCCACACGGCGGGCGAGGGCAGCCGCCTCGCGGTTCAGTTCCGGCACCAGATCTTCCATCTGGTAATCGGCCTGCGACACGCGGGTGCTGTTGAAGGTGTTGGTCTCAACAATGTCGGCGCCGGCCAGGTAATACTGGCGATGGATGCCGGCAATGATGTCCGGCTGAGTCAGCACCAGCAGGTCGTTGTTGCCTTTGACATCCTGAGCGATGTCGGCAAAACGGCTGCCCCGATAGTCTTTTTCATCCAGTTGGTGGGACTGAATCAGTGTGCCCATGCCGCCATCCAAAATGTGAATGCGCTGTTGCAGGTTGGCTTTCAGTCGGGCAATACGTTGCTGGCGGAGATCGGACAGGGGGGAGGTGTTCTGACTCATAATAATTCTAAAGCTGCTACCCAAAAATAGCCGCGGATTGTAGCAGAGCGGCAACCCTTTGTCTTACCCAACTGTTTTAGTTGGGTATTTCGCCGCCGGCCGCCATTCGCTACAATGGCGCCAGTTAATTGAGGTACTGGCTATGACAACCTATGTAACCATCACTCC
>JAEWQT010000046.1 GCA_023399105.1 Pseudomonadota bacterium
TGGGATAACTGGCAGCAGCTGGGGCTGCAGGGGTTGGCGGAAGTGGTGGCGCGGCTGGAGCAGGACCATAACAGCGCTTTGCTGACGGCAGCCTTGCCACATTTGCCGCCGGTGCCACGCAACGTGCTGCTGGGCTTTCTGGAAAATGCCGCGCCCGATCAGGCACTGACCTCGGCCATTAACGATGCGCTGGCGGTGGTGGTGGCTAATAACCCCGGCGCTGCTGATCTGGCCGCCTTTGCCCGGGCCTTATCCGGCAGTGTGAACAGGGAACAGCGGCGGCAGTTGCTGGCGGTGCTGTTGCAGCATCCGCTGTGCCACAACGTTGAGCTGTTGGCCGCCATTGGCAGTCGCTGCTGGCGGGACCTGTACGATGATCTGTTACTCAGCTACCTGGAAGCACTGGCGCGCAACGAGCAGGGCAGTGGTGCCTTTAATGCGCTGGTGGCCGACCTGCTGGCGTTGCCCGGCTTGCGTGCTCATTTTATGCGTGCACTGGCCAGCCCGGCGCGGTCGGCGGAACTGGCTGCCGCCATGGCCCGCTTACTGGAGCAAGCACGTGCCGCTGAGGGTGGGCGGCTGCAATGACGGATCTCTGCCCCTGCGGTTCCGGCTTAGTCTACGCCGCCTGCTGTCAGCCGCTGCATCAGGGCCAGCCGGCACCGTCGCCGGAAGCACTGATGCGCTCCCGTTACAGCGCCTTTGTGCGTGAAGATTCTGCCTATTTGCTGGCCAGCTGGGATGACAGCACGCGGCCGCCGACGCTGGAACTGGAGCCTGCTACGCAATGGCTGGGGTTACAGATCGTGCACAGCCAGAGCGCCGGCGCTGAGGGTGAGGTCGGTTTTGTGGCACGTTTCCGGGAAGGTGACGAGTGGTTCCGGTTGGACGAAACCTCGCGCTTCCGGCGTGGCGCAGATGGTTACTGGCGTTATCTGGATGGCAACGCCCGCTTTGAACGCCTGCGGCCGGGCCGTAACGATGACTGCCCCTGTAACAGTGGCCGCAAGTTCAAAAAGTGCTGTGGCTGAGCCTTATTGCCCACGCCGCTGTTGCGCCATACCGCGCACCAGCATGCCCCAGCTGAGCGCCAGCGCACCCGCGACGGACAGCAGCATCATGCTGTTGACCAGCGTACTGTTACGCATATAGAAGGTATTGAAGGGTTGTTTGTCCGGGCTGCATTGCTGCGCAACCACATCGTAATTCAGCCCCAGTTCCTGGCAGCTGGTAACGGCGGACAATTCGATTCCGTATAACACCAGCAGCAGAATGCCGGGCAGGGCAAAAACAATGGCTCCGAGGCGCATTAACATCAGGTATTTCTCCGCAAATAGCACAACAAACTTGACAGGCAGGGCCGATTCTCTGCATCTTACCAGCCAGACAGTGCCCGATAAAACGATAACAAATAAAGCTGTGCCCCTATGAATTCATCAATGCTGAAAACCTTTCTTGCTGCTGCCGCTGTGGCTCTGGCCTTGCCTGCCGCTGCTGCCAGTCAGAATCTGGATAAATTGCTGAGCAGTATCAAAGCGGATATTGCCGCCCAGCGGCTGGCCAGCCCGGCGGGTAATAACGCGCTCGAGCGCATCGAAGCGTTCCGTGCTCAGGCCCCCTACGATTTTCGCATCGTGCCGCTGGCTTACGAGTGGGGTGAGTCTTATGTGGCACTGGCCAGTAAAGCCATCGATGCCAAAGAATTCGACAAAGCCCAGGGCTATCTGGATCGTGTCTGGCTGGTCGCCGCCTTAACCCCGGGGCTGGAAGAAGTTCAGGATAAACTGGATAAGCTCTATAAACCGTCCGCTACGGCTGTTGCCAAAGGCCCGAGCCAGGAAGATCTGGAACGTCAGCGCCGTGCTGCCGCCGCGGCGGCGGCGGAAAAGGCTAAAGTTGAGGCCGAACGTAAACGCCGTCTGGATGAAGAAAAACGTAAGGCCGAGGCCGACAAAAAGCGCGCTGAAGAGGAACGTCTGCGCCGCCAGGAAGAAGAGCGTCAGCGCCGGGCAGAGGCTGAAAAAACTGAAAAAGCCGCCGCGGCTCAGCGTTTAGCCAATGTAAAAGCCAGCGCTCCGGCTGCCGCCGCCGCCCCGGTTGTGGCGGTGCGTGCGGTAACGGCTGCTCCGGCAGTAGCAGAAGCCCCGGCCAGTGTTAAAGAAATTGTGGCGCTGTGGAACGATGCCGAAGAGTCTTCTGAACCATTGGCCAGTTACCCGGTGTCTGCTCAGCTGCTGCAGGATCGTGACCGTAAAATTTCGGCGTCGCTGGAACCGGTCTGTAAAGCCATTATCGATAACGATGCCTCGGTGGTGGTGCACACCGCCGACAAGGCTGACTACCGCTGGCTGACCGTGCGTTTAACCCTGTGTCTGCGTCGTCTTGATAAAGATTTCCGTCTGCGTCACAGCCATCAGGATCTGGCCGAGGCAGCGCCCTTTGTGACTCTGCACCCGCCGCGCGAAGTATCGCTGGTGCGCAAGGTCAGTGACTGATCACCCAAGCCCGCCCTGGCGGGCTTTTTTATTACCGGCATGCGTCGGGAACTCAGACCGTCTGGTGGCGTCCCATGCTGGCGGCGGCTGAATAATCTTTACGGCAGTTGCCCTGCAAAAAAAATGCGGCATGTTACAATGCCGCCTTTGTTTCATTCCTCAACATCAGAATGGTTATGCGTCTTCTTACCTTACTTGCCAGCTGGATTCTCCCGGTTGCTGCTTCGGCAGCGGTTATTGTTCCTCAACCCCCGGCCCTTGATGCCACCGCCTACGTGCTGATGGACGCCGACAGTGGCCACATACTGGTGGAAAAAAACGCGGATGAGCGTCTGGCCCCTGCCAGTCTGACCAAAATGATGAGCAGCTATGTGGCGGTGCACGAGCTGGAGCTGGGTAACGTCAGTGAGGATACGCCGATCCCGATCAGCGTGCGTGCCTGGCGCAAAGGCGGCTCGAAAATGTTTGTCCGCGAAGGCACCAACGTACCCCTGATCGATCTGCTGCGCGGCATTATTATTCAGTCCGGTAACGATGCTACGGTCGCGGTTGCCGAATACTTTTCCGGTTCCGAAGAAGCCTTTGCCGGCTGGATGAACCAATACGCTACCCGCTTTGGTATGACCAACACCAATTTTGTTAATGCCACCGGCTGGCCGGCCGACAATCATTACTCTACGGCCCGCGATATGGCCATTTTGTCGCGCCATATCATCAAGGATCATCCGACTTACTACCCCCTGTACGCTGAAAAGTACTACGAGTGGAACAACATCCGCCAACCGAACCGTAATAAACTGCTGTGGCGTGACCCGACCGTGGACGGGCTGAAAACCGGCCATACCGATGAAGCCGGTTATTGTCTGGCGGCGACGGCGGTGCGTGATAACACCCGGCTGATCGCCGTGGTGATGGGCACCCGCAGTGAAGAAGCCCGCGCCCGCGAAACGCAGAAATTACTGGCCTATGGTTTCCGTTATTTTGAAACCCGCAAACTCTACGATGCCGGTGCTGAACTGAAAGTGCAGCGCGTCTGGAAAGGCAAGGACGAACAGCTGGCGCTGGGTTTGCAGGATGAGCTGTATTTGTCCCTGCCGCGTGGACTGCGTGGTGAGATTGAAG
>JAEWQT010000217.1 GCA_023399105.1 Pseudomonadota bacterium
GGTCAATCGACGCCATGCCACTCATGTTGGGGGCCATGTCAGAAATTACAAGGTCCACCGGGCGGCCACCCACGGCCTCCATAATCTGATCAAACACCGATTGTTCGGTAAAATCGCCCTGAATGAAATCGACATCCGCTATCGGGTCCATTGGTAAAATATCGGACGCGATAATCACGCCGTTGCCGTTCAGTTTGCGGCCAACCACCTGCGACCAGCCGCCCGGGGCGGCGCCAAGATCCAGAATCACCATGCCAGGCTTGATCAGCTGGTCTTTTTCGTCCAGCTCAATCAGCTTATAACTGGCGCGGGTACGGTAGCCGTCCTGCTGGGCTTTCTGCACATAAATATCGTCGACGTGCTCTTTGAGCCACTCGGCACTGGTTTTTGATCGCGCCATGCGGGTTCTTACTCCAAGGTCAGGTATACTGTCGGGCAGTACGTCCCGGCAGTGCAAAACAGGCCCGGGATTCTAACACTGATCTGAAGAGCTTCCGAACCTGTATGGCATTATCCAACGAACAGAAAAAGGCCCTGCGCGCCATTGGCCACAGCCTGAACCCCATTGTAACGGTGGCCGGCAATGGCCTCACCGAAGGCGTTATCGAAGAGCTGAACCGCGCCCTCAACGACCACGAACTGATCAAAATTAAAGTATCCGTGGGCGATCGCGAGGTTAAAAAACAAGTGATTGCGGAAATCCTGCGCATCACTGGCGCCGAAATGCCGCAGCAAATCGGTAATACCGCGCTGCTGCTGCGCCGTAATCCTCAGGCCAAAGCCAGCTTATCGAATCTGAAGCGCTGAACCTCCGGCCCGGCTAACCATGACCGGATACTCAAATCCGGTCATGTCATGGGTTTGCAACAAATGTATGGTTGGAAGGTCGCTGTGTTCCGGCGATAATGCGGAAAAAAGCAAGGTTCCTTCCTCATGTCCGATATTGTTATTTCCGGCTCCGGCCTGTTTATTCCGCCCCACTCTGTCAGTAATGACGAACTGGTCGATGCATACAATGCTTACGTTACCCGCTTCAATGACGACAACGCCGCCGCCATCGCCGCCGGCGAGATAGACGCTCTGCCACTGAGCAGCAGTGAATTCATTGAAAAAGCATCGGGAATCAAAGCCCGCTATGCCATGCACAAAGACGGCATGCTTGACCCAGCGCGCATGATGCCGCGCTTTGAACCTTGCACGCCGGCAAACGGTAACGAGCCGGAAGTAGTGACCATGGGCCTGGGCGCTGCCCGCGAAGCCATGCAGCGCGCCGGTAAAACCGCCGCTGATATCGACATGCTGATTGTCGCCACCACCAACCATCAGCGTGCCTACCCGTCCATCGCTGTCGAAATTCAGCAGAAACTGGGCATCAAGGGTTTTGCTTACGATATGGGCATTGCCTGCTCATCGGCCACCTTCGGTCTGATTTCCGCCTATGCCTCAGTGAAAGCCGGGCTGGCCAAATGCGCACTGGTCGTTAACCCCGAATTCGCCACCCCGCAGGTGAATCTGAAATCCCGCGACAGCCATTTTATTTTCGGCGATGGCGCTACCGCCGTGGTGATTGAGCGCCAGGACTGCTGTACCAGCCCGCATGCCTTCCGCATTCTGCACACTCAGCAGTTCACCCAGTACTCTGCCAACATCCGCTGTGACGGCAACTACACCGACCATTGTTTTGACAACCTGGCCTACGAACGCCCCTTCTTCCAGCAGGAAGGCCGTAAAGTTTTCAAAGAACTGCTGCCGCTGGTCACGGATTTCATTGAAGGCCAACTGGCCAGCAACAACCTGCAACCGACTGACCTGAAGCGTATGTGGTTGCATCAGGCCAACATCAATATGAATATGTTTGCCGTGAAAAAACTGCTCGGCCGCCTGCCGGAAGGTAATGAAGCGCCGGTCATTCTGGATGAATTCGCCAACGTAGCGTCGTCTGGTTCGGTCATTGCGTTCCACCGTTATCAGGATGACTTCAGCGCCGGCGACAAAGGCCTGATCTGTTCCTTCGGAGCCGGTTATTCCATCGGCAGCCTGCTGGTTGAAAAGCTGTAATACCCCCTGACCCGCCAGTTCTGGCGGGTCCCGCCTTCTGATTATTTCCATTTCTTCATAAAACCTTAATTGGTACTCACGCTGTAAATCTGTCACCGTGCAGGCATACTCACCTGCACATAAGAAAGACAGAGGAAACCGCATGACCCGCCAGAGCAGTTACACCCGCGAAGAATTACTGGCCTGTGGCCGTGGCGAATTATTCGGCGAAGGCAATGCCCGCCTGCCGCTGCCCAATATGCTGATGATGGACCGCATTACCCACATCAGTAACGAAGGTGGTAAATACGGTAAAGGTGAAATCGTCGCCGAACTGGATATTGATCCGTCGCTGTGGTTCTTTGCCTGCCATTTTGAAGGGGATCCGGTGATGCCGGGCTGTCTGGGCCTCGATGCCATGTGGCAATTGGTTGGTTTTTTCCTCGGCTGGCGCGGTAACCCTGGTCGTGGCCGGGCGCTGGGCAGCGGTGAAGTGAAATTCCGTGGTCAGGTGCTGCCGACCGCCAAAAAAGTCACCTACCGCATCAGCATACGCCGGGTAATGGAACAAAAGCTGGTGATGGGCATTGCCGATGCCACCATGGAAGTGGATGGCCGTGAAATTTATGCCGCCAGCGATCTGCGCGTTGGCCTGTTCACCTCCACCGAAGATTTCTGATCTTATAGCCAGGTTCTGGCCAACTCATTAACAGATTTCATCATTTCAGCGCCGGCTCCGGCGCTGTTTTCCGCTACACTGTCACTGTAATCAGTGAGGTGTCTGTGGGACAAATTGTACAAACCGAAATGA
This sequence comes from Pseudomonadota bacterium, assembly GCA_023399105.1. GTDB lineage: Bacteria > Pseudomonadota > Gammaproteobacteria > Pseudomonadales > Oceanobacteraceae > Venatoribacter. The sequence continues at coordinate 2,849 of JAEWQT010000217.1, forward strand.
CCGTTCTGGTCACTCCCGATATGGCCAACTTTTCCGGCAATATGCACGGCGGCGAACTGCTGAAGTTGCTGGATAAAGTCGCTTATACCTGTGCCATGCGTTACAGCGGCCACTATGCGGTCACCCTGTCGGTGGACAACGTATTATTCAAAGAGCCAATCCATATCGGTGAACTGGTGACCTGCCTGGCCACCATTAACTACACCGGTAATACCTCGATGGAAATTGGCATTAAAGTGGTGGCGGAAGATATCCGTCAGCGCACGGTACGCCATACCCACACCTGTTATTTCACCATGGTGGCCATGGACGAAGACAACAAACCCACGCCGGTACCCGCTCTGCAATTAAAAAGCACGGATCAAATCCGGCGCTGGAACAAAGCCCTGAAACGCAGGGAGGCGCAGAAAAAACTGCAGGCCATGATGCGTGCTATAGCCCGCGATGATGGCAGCGATGATTTTGACGATCTGCCGTTAATCCCCTGCCCCTGAGCAGACATAAAAAAACCGCGCCAGTGCGCGGTTTTTTTATTACCGGTCAACGAATTAAAGATGACGGACTTCGTCGATCTCGAACTCCACACTGCCACTGGGAATCTTCACCAGCACCACAT